>DASVYZ010000409.1:0-1988 GCA_036391935.1 Burkholderiaceae bacterium
TCGCGCCAGCTTGCAGGCGCATTGCCGTACATGTGTTGCAGGAAGGGCCGCCAGCCTTCGCTGCGCAGCACGGCCGACACTTCTTCCGCCAGGGCCAGGGTTTGCCGCACCGTCCATTGTGGCAGCACGCCGGCATGCACCAGCAGGTGCCCGGCTTCGAACAGTGCCAGCGGCTGTTGCCTGATCCAGTGCAAGAGCTCGTCGCGGTCAGGCGCTTCAAGGATGGGGCGCAGCGTATCGGAGCGATGCTCCTTGCGGATGCCGTTGGCCACAGCCAACAAGTGCAAGTCGTGGTTGCCCAACAGCGCCTGCGCCCGCTTGCCCAATTTACGGATGAAACGAAGCGATTCCAGCGAGCCCGGGCCGCGATTGACCAGATCCCCGACGAAGATCAATCTCGCGTCGGGCTCGGCCGACAGAACCTTTTGAACCAAAGCAAGCAATTGCCGATGGCAGCCTTGTACGTCACCAATTGCATAAATACTCATAAGTTTGGGAAGTGGTATTGCTAGTGGTATTTAAAAACCGCAATGGTAACAATCGATTACATCAATTTACGCAAATCACCGGTGCAATCGAGGGGTAAGATGGGAATTAGTCAATGTGACTCACGTAAAATAACAGGTTTTTGCAATCGCCATATTCTCCGGACGGCAGAATGATATTAGTCACAGGCGGGGCCGGCTTTATCGGTTCGAATTTCGTACTTGATTGGCTGCAACAATCCAGTGAGCCGCTTATCAATCTGGACAAGTTGACCTACGCTGGCAACCTGGGCAATCTCGTTTCCTTGCAGGGGCGCGCGGAGCATATCTTCGTGCGCGAAGATGTCTGCAACACGGCCGCAATTGAAACCTTGCTGAAGCAGCACAAGCCGCGCGCCATCGTGCATTTTGCCGCGGAAAGCCACGTCGACCGTTCCATCCTCGGCCCCGGCGAATTCATCGCCACCAACATCAACGGCACCTTCAGCATGCTTGAGGCGGCTCGCGCCTATTGGAGCGGCTTGCAAGGCGCCGAAAAGGAGGCCTTCCGTTTTCTGCACGTCTCGACCGATGAAGTATTCGGCTCTCTCGAAGCGGATGATGCGCCGTTTTCCGAGACCACGGCTTATGCGCCCAACAGCCCTTATTCAGCCTCCAAGGCGGCGGCCGATCACTTGGTGCGTTCCTATCACCATACCTACGGCTTTCCCACGCTGACCACCCATTGTTCGAACAATTACGGCCCCTTTCATTTCCCGGAAAAGCTGATTCCGCTGATGATCACCAATGCACTCGCAGGCAAGGACTTGCCGATCTATGGCGACGGCAAGAACGTGCGCGACTGGCTGTATGTGAGCGACCACTGCGCCGCTATCCGCCGTGTGCTGGAAGCCGGCCGGCCCGGTGAAACTTACAACGTCGGCGGCTGGAATGAGCTGAGCAACCAGGAAGTGGTCGATACGCTGTGCGGCATCCTCGATGAATTGAGGCCCAGGGCCGACGCTGCGAGCTATCGCAGCCAGATCCGGTATGTCGCCGACCGCCCGGGTCACGACCGCCGCTACGCCATCGACGCGCGCAAGATCGAGCGCGAGCTGGGCTGGAAGCCGGCTGAAACCTTCGCCAGCGGCATACGCAAGACCGTGCAGTGGTATCTCGATCATCAGGACTGGGTCGCGCAAGTGCAGTCGGGCGCGTACCGGAACTGGATGGAAATGAATTACGGACGGCGTGCAGGGAGGCGCGATGAGTGCGCAGATGCAGCGTAAGGGGATCATTCTTGCCGGCGGTTCGGGTTCGCGGCTGTACCCGATCACGACGTCGATATCGAAGCAATTGCTGCCGGTGTACGACAAGCCGATGATCTACTATCCGCTGACCACGCTGATGCTGGCCGGTGTGCGCGAGATTTTGCTGATTTCGACGCCGCAGGATACGCCGCGCTTCAAGGAATTGCTTGGCGACGGCAGCCAATGGGGCATCAGCTTGGCTTACGCGGTGCAA
>DASVYZ010000410.1:0-3039 GCA_036391935.1 Burkholderiaceae bacterium
AGCCGCCGCTATAGCCGTCTTGCGTGTAGAAGTTGTTGGTGCCCGGTGCCGGATTCGGGTTTTCGATCTGGTTCGCGGGCGGCGTGGCCAATACGCCGTTCACGTTATAGACCGGCAATTGGCCACCGGTTGAGATCGCATAGAAGTTGGCGCCCGTGCCGCCCATGACGGATTGGTGGAAGTTGTCGCTGACGGCATATTGCTGGGCCAGGCTCTGCAGGAGGGGCGCATCGCCCGTGGCCATGTTGAAGAAGCCCATTTCCTCGCTGCCTTGCATGGTGCGGCTGGCTGTGGTGCTGAAGCTCAGGTAGCTCGTGCCATTGCCGGCGCCGGTTTGTGTGGGCACCCAGGCGTACATGTCGAGCGCGGCATTGGTGCCGCCGGTTTGCTGGTACATCTGGAAGAAGCGGTGCACCGGGCTGCCCGTCACGGAGAGCGGGGTGGAATAGGGCACGTCCCACTTGGTGATCTGGAACGGGCCGTTGGCCGGGCCTTCGATGGATGGGTCCCAGCCGTGCCACACCAGGTTGTCGTAGCGCGCGTCGTAGACCGGACCGAGGAAATCGACTTCCGGCAGGTTCGAGCCGTAGCTGCCGGTGCGCTGCGGGTTGAGCGTGTAGCTGCCGGTGTTGCTGGCCTGGTTTTGCTGTGCCCGGGCGACGTTGGCGCCGGCGCCGCCGGAACGGGTGATGATGCCCTGCGAGAGCAGGTTCTTCATCGTCTGGCCCGATGCCGGCGTGTAGGTGGCAAACAGGTTGTCGAAGGAATGGTTTTCACCGATGACCACGATTACATGCTTGATCGGGGTTGTGGTGTTGTTGTCGTTGGCTGCGGCTGCGAAGGCGGCGTGGCCGGTGAAGGTGAGGCCGCTGGCGAACAAGGCTGCCGCCATGGCTGTCATGCGGGGGTGCTTCATCTTGTTTTCTCTCCGTAGTGGGGGTGTAGTTTTGTTAATTTTCTACTGCAAGAGCGGCATGCTATCACGGCCAACGTGACAGCAATGTGACGTGTTTACCCTGTTGCGCGGGCGCTGCGGCACCGAGGTTTTTAGTATTGTTCTTCTAAGGGATTGGTGGCAGAAAAAACATCATTCCGACAACCTTTTGTTGGGTGGGAAGTGCAGTTTTTGTAAGTTTTGGTGATTGCCATCACGGAAATATCCACCCACGAAGGCAAGATGTGACCCGTATTCAATTTGAGTAATCATTGAAAGGATTATTTCTCATGAGCACGTCGTCCCCCCACGTCAGCCTGGTCCAGGAACTCTATGTTGCTTATTTCGGCCGGCCGGCCGATCCAACAGGCTTGCAGAATTTTGACGCGGCCTTGGATGCTGCCAGTGCGCCCACCGATGTCACCGGCCTGGTTGCCGCCTATCAGACCAATGCTGCGGTCAAGACTCTGGTCGATGCCTTCGGCACCAGCACCGAGTCGACCACGCTATACGGCAGCGGCTCGACCGAAACCTTCGTGAACGCCATTTTCGAGAATCTTTTCAATCGCGCGGCGGCAGTCGATGGGCTGACCTTCTGGACCGAAGCGATCAATAGCGGTGCGGTCAGCAAGGGGCTGGCGGCGCTGGCCATCCTGGAAGGCGCGTTGCAAAACACCACCTCGCAAGGACTGATCGATCAGAGTGCGATCGCGAACAAGCTTGCGGTGGCCGATTTCTTCACTGCGGGAGTCCGCGCCTTGCCGACCGTCATCGCCGAGTACAGCGGTCCTTACGCCGCTACCGACGCCCGTCTCCTGCTCGCGTCCGTTGGCGCGAATACCGAGCCCGCCGGTATCGATGTGCATGTCGCGCTCTATGCCCTGCCGGGTGGCTCGGGCACCGGTAATGCCTACAACCTGCCTGCCTATCCCGAAACCCTGGTCGGCGGCCCGGGCAGTGCGGTCTACAACGCCGTCCTGGACAATGCCGCAGGCGAGCTGGCCGGAGGCACGTTACCGACGCTCGTTGCCGGCGACAGCATTTCGAGCCAGGTCTCGGACAATATCTTCAACATTGCCGATCTGGGCACCGGCGCTACGGGAACCATACCGGGCGGTATCACCGTCAGCAACATGGCCGAGGTAAACATCGAATCGCTCGAAGGGATTGCCGGCGATTTCAGCGCCTGGCAAGGAATGTCCTATCTCCGTGTCACGCAAGCCGACGGCGATATTGCGCTTACGGTGGGGAGCGAGGTGGTGGTGACCGTCATCGATACGGCAGGCAACGTTGCCGTGCGGGGCGGATCGGATATTGCCGTGACGACCGATAGCGCGCACGCCGTGACGATCACCAGCGCGGCACAGGCGCTGACGGCCGCAGCCGGCGATTCCACCAACACCATCACCGACGTGACGGCCGGCGCCTCGGCCCGCATCGCGGTTGGCAGCGGCGCCAATACCATTACCCTGGGAGCCGGCGCGTCCGGCACCATTTCGTTCGCGGCACACAGCGCCGCAGACGCAATTGCGCTCGGCGCGTCGGGTGCGAACCTGATCGACATCGTCAAAGTGACCGGCTTGAACAACGCGGGCAGCGATACGATCAAATTTTTCGGGGACGCGAACACCTTGACTGGATTCACCGAAGTCACCGTAGCCGAAGTCGGCGCGAGCGGCGGCAATGCGGCCTCGCTGGCCTCCTGGGTTGCCGCGGCGGACGGTGCGGCCGGCAGCGGCGTATCGGGTGCGGCGCATGGCGTGACCTGGTTTGTATTCCAGGGCAATACCTATCTGCTTGAATCGGTGGCCGGGCAGTCCGCCGACGCCGGTACCATGGCCGTCGGCAATACCCTGGTCGAATTGATGGGAACCGGCTATACCTTTGCCCATGCCAGCGGTGCCAACGGTACCATCCACCTGCTCGGATGAATTGGCTGAATTGGCTAGCGTGTCAGGCGCGCGAATTCTTCCAGGACTTGCGCGCGCAATGCGCCGGCAGCCTTGAGGTCGCCGGCCAAGTGCTGTTGCAGGAAGTGCCGGAACCAGCCGTCGAGGATGATATAGAGGCGTTGCGGATCGGCGTCGCGTACCGCGACGCCCAGC
>DASVYZ010000411.1:0-7726 GCA_036391935.1 Burkholderiaceae bacterium
GAAGGGTTAGCGGGGGCCGCCCAGGCAAAAGGGCGCATTGCGGCGTTGCGGCGCTTGCACAGGGGGCCACCCTGTGCGGCGCGCCGCGCCTTGCACTGCATCCCTTTTCGCTCGAACGTGCATGCCAAACAGATCATAAACAGGCTCTAAGGGATGACTGCCGTCACTTCGATTTCGACCCGCGCCCGGTCTTCGATCAGGGCCGTCACCTGCACCGCCGTCATCGCCGGGTAATGCTTGCCGATGATTTCCCGGTAGGCCGCGCCGATTTCCTTGGCTGAAGCCAGATATTCCTTCTTGTCGACCACGTACCAGGTCATGCGCACAATGTGTTCCGGCCTCGCGCCGGCCTCCTTAAGCACGGCGGCAACGTTATGCAGCGCCTGCCTGGTTTGCCCTGCGAAGTCGTCGGTATGGAACCGGCCCTGCTCATCCCAGCCTATCATGCCGCTGACGAAGACCATGCGGCCTTGCGCCGCGATGCCGTTGCTGTAGCCCTTGGGCTGGACCCAGCCCGGCGGTTGGAGAATGTTCATTGTTGGCTTTGCTTGTGGTTCCGCAATAGTTCGCGGGCGATGATCATTTGTTGTACTTCGGTGGCGCCTTCATAGATGCGCAGCGCGCGGATTTCGCGATACAGCCGTTCGACGGTCTGGCCGCTTACAACGCCCAAGCCGCCGAACATTTGCAGCGCGGCGTCGATCACTTGCTGGGCATTCTCGGTGGCCGTCAGTTTGGCCATGGCGGCTTCGCGCGTAACGTTCTCGCCCTGGTCGCGCTGCCAAGCGGCGCGATAGGTCAAGAGCGCGGCCGCGTCGATATCGGTAGCCATTTGCGCCAGCTTCGCTTGCGTCAATTGGAAATCGGCCAGGGTCTGGTTGAACATGCGGCGCGTGGTGGCGCGCGCCATCGCTTCATCGAGTGCGCGCCGGGCAAAGCCGAGCGCGGCGGCGGCGACCGAAGTGCGGAACACGTCGAGCGTGGCCATGGCGACCTTGAAGCCCTGCCCCGCTTCGCCTATGCGTTGCGTGACGGGGATGCGGCAATTCGTCATCTTCAGGCGCGCGAGCGGATGCGGGGCGATCAATTCGATGCGTTCGGCGATGTCGAAGCCCGGCGTATTCGCTTCAACAATGAAAGCCGAAATGCCGCGCGCGCCCGGTGCCTCGCCGGTGCGGGCGAACAACACGTAGAAGTCGGCGATGCCGCCGTTCGAGATCCAGGTCTTTTCGCCATTGAGCACGTAGTGCTTGCCATCGAGCCGCGCCTCGCATTGCATGGCGGCGACGTCGGAGCCGGCTTCGGGTTCGGATAGTGCAAACGCGGCAATCGCTTCGCCCTTGCCCACGCGCGGCAGATAATCGTGCTTTTGCTCGGGCGTGCCGAACAGGCTGATGGCGCCCGAACCGAGGCCTTGCATGGCGAAAGCGAAATCGGCCAGGCCGGAATGCCTGGCCAGCGTTTCACGTATCAGGCAGAGTGCGCGCGTGTCGATGACGTCGGTGACGCCGCCGTAGGTGGTGCCGGCCACGGCATAGTGCAGCCAGCCCGAGTTGCCCAGTAGCTTGACCAGGGCGCGGCAGGCGGCATCGACGTCGGATTCGTCGCCCCGGGCCAGGTGTTCGACGGCCCAGGCTTCGAGGGCGCGGGCGATGGTGCGGTGGCGTGGTTCGAAGAAGGGCCAGTTGGTGTGGTGTTTGTCCATCATGTTCCGTCTTTTAGTCCCCTCTCCCGCAGGCGGGAGAGGGTTAGGGTGAGGGGGATAGCGATTTGGCTCATTTACTAGGGCAGCCAGATCACCACGCCCCTCACCCCCGCCCCTCTCCCGCCTGCGGGAGAGGGGAGTTAATCAGTTACCCTCAAACTTCGGCTTTTCCTTCGCCACAAAGGCATGATAGGCCCGATGAAAATCATTGGTCATCATGCAAATCGCCTGGGCCTGGGCTTCTGCTTCAATCGCTTCGTCCACTCCCATGTTCCATTCCTGCTGCAGCATTTTCTTGGTCATGCCATGGGCGAAGGTCGGGCCGGCAGCTAGTTCCACGGCCATCTTTTGCGCTTCGGCCAGCACGTCCTCGGGCTCGCACAGGCGATTGAAGAAGCCCCAGCGTTCCGCTTCCTCGCCGCTCATGGAACGGCCGCTGTAGAGCAGCTCGGCGGCGCGGCCCTGGCCGATCACGCGCGGCAGCATGGCGCAGGCGCCCATGTCGCAACCGGCCAGGCCGACGCGCGTGAACAGGAAGGCCGTCTTGCTGCGTGCCGTGCCGTAGCGCAGATCCGAAGCCAGCGCCAGGATCGCCCCGGCGCCGACGCAAATGCCGTCGATCGCCGCCACGATAGGTTGCGGGCAGGCGCGCATGGCCTTGACCACGTCGCCGGTCATGCGCGTGAAGGCAAGCAGGCCCGGCATGTCCAGCCTGGTCAAGGGACCGATGATTTCGTGCACGTCGCCGCCGGAGCAGAAGTTGTCGCCGGCACCCGTGACGACGATGGTTTTCACGTCGTCGGCATAGGCGAGCGCGCGGAACAGCTCGCGCAGCTCGGCGTAGGACTCGAAGGTCAGCGGGTTCTTGCGCTCCGGGCGGTTCAGCGTGAGCGTGGCCACGCCCTCCTGCACCGCGAAGCCGAAATGCTCGGCGCGGTGCCCGGCGAAACTGGCGCGGTTGCCCGGCAATTGCTGCGGCTGGCCTGGCAGGTAAGACATGGCGCTACTCCTCGTTGTCGATTTCCATCAAGTGCTGTTTCATTTGCGACAGGAGCTGGATCAGCTTGATCTTTTCCTGTTGCGACACGCCGCTCATCAGATCGTCGATCCAGGCTTCGTGCACGGCCGCCATTTTGACGAATGCGCGCCGCCCCGCCGGAGTCAGCTTGACGCTGTAGACGCGCCGGTCGTCAGGGCTCGATACGCGCACCACCAGCTTCTCCTGCTCAAGCTGGTCGGTGATGCCGGTGATGTTGCCGCCTGTGACCATCATGCGCCTGGACAGTTCGCCCATGCGCAAGCCTTCGGGATGGCGCTGCAATTGCGCCATCAGGTCGAAGCGCGGCAAGGTCACGTCGAATTTTTCGCGCAGGCGCGTGCGTATCTCGTTCTCGATACGCGTGGTGCATGCGAGCATGCGCAGCCACAGCTTCAGGGAAGTGTGGTCTTCCTCGGTGACACGCGTCTCGAGGTCGACGATGGGCATGTCATGCCCCGCGCCATGGTGATGAATCTGTCCGTTCGTGCTATCGGCCGTCTTGCGCGCCATGTATGACCCCTTTTCTCTCGCTCCGTTGATATATTTTTGTTTTTACGACTCCAGCAGCCGCGCCGCGATCTGCTGCGGCGTCAACCCACTGTTTGCTGCGGCCAATTGCCGTTCGCGCTCGAGGTTGCGCTCAAGCTGCAACTTCCCGGCTTGATACTGCTTGGGCCAGGCCACCTCGGTATAACCGAGTTTGGCGCATTCGTGCAAGGTCCAGGCCGCGTCGGCCAGGTGCGGCCGCGCGATGGCGCACAAATCGGCGCGTCCGGCGGCGATGATGCTGTTGGCATGGTCGGCTTCGAAGATGGCGCCGACGGCAATCGTCGGAACGCCGGCTTCGTTGCGGATGCGGTCGGCGAACGGGGTCTGGAACATGCGGCCGTAGACAGGCTTTTCTTCCTTGCTGACCTGGCCCGAGGAACAATCGATCATGTCGGCGCCGGCGGCTTTGAACAGTTTGGCGATGGCCACCGCGTCGTCCGGCGTGATGCCGCCCTCGACCCAGTCGTGCGCCGAGATGCGCACGCTGATCGGCTTGTCTTGCGGCCAGGCCGCGCGGATGGCGGCAAAGACTTCCAGCGGATAGCGGCATCGGCTTTCCAGCGCGCCGCCGTATTCGTCGGTCCTGCGGTTGGTCAGCGGCGAGATGAAGGATGACAGCAGGTAGCCGTGGGCGCAATGCAGCTCGAGCCAATCGAAACCTGCTTCGGCTGCGGCAGCCGTGGCGCGCACGAAATCCTGCTTGATGCGCTCCATGTCTTCGCGCGTGACCGGGCGCGAGATTTGCGAGACTCCGGCCAGGTATTGCTGTTCCGAGGCGGAAACCAACGGCCAGTTGCCTTCCGCCAGCGGCTGGTCTATGCCATCCCAACCAAGCCGTGTCGAGCCCTTGGCCCCGGCATGGCCCAATTGCATGGCGATCTTGGCTTCGCTGTAGCCATGCACGTAATCGACGATACGTTTCCACGCCGCCGTGTGTTCCGGCTTGTACAGGCCGGGGCAACCCGGCGTGATGCGCGCATCGGCCGAGACACAGGTCATTTCGGCGAACACCATGCCGGCGCCGCCCATGGCGCGGCTGCCGAGATGTACGAGGTGGTAGTCGCCGACCATGCCATCCTCGGCCGAGTATTGCGCCATCGGCGAGACCACGATGCGGTTCGCCAACACGACCGAGCGCAGGCGGAACGGCGTCATCATCGGGGGCACGCTGCCTTGCTGCATGGGCTGGCCAGCCTGCGCGGCGGCGCGCTCGGCGATCCAGCGTTCGAAGTTGCCGACATACCGGGCGTCGCGCAGGCGCAGGTTTTCATGCGACAGGCGCTGGCTGCGCGTCAACATGGAATAGGCAAATTGGGGCGCTTCCAGTTTCGTGTAGCGCTCCACGTTTTCGAACCATTCCATCGAATTGCGCGCCGCGCTTTGTATCTTCAGCACTTCGAGTGCGCGCAGTTTCTGGTATTCGTCGAGCACGGCGGCAATCCCATCCTTGCCATGGCGCTCGAACGAGCGCGCCAGTTCGATCGCATCTTCGAGCGCGAGCTTGGTGCCGGAGCCGATGGAAAAGTGCGCCGTATGCGCGGCATCGCCCATCAACACCACAGGCACCTTGCGGCCTTCGAGTTCATTCCAGTGCACCCAGGTATGGCAGACGATGCGCGGGAACTTGATCCAGATTGCGGAACCGCGCAAGTGCGTGGCGTTCGACATCAAGGGGTGGCCATCGAGGTATTTGGCGAACAGCTTCTCGCAATAGGCGATCGCTTCAGCCTGTTCCATGCGGTCGAGCCCGGCGCGTTGCCAGACATCTTCCGGCGTCTCGACGATGAAGGTGGCGGTGTCGCCGTCGTACTGATAGGCATGGGCCTGGAACCAGCCGTGCTCGGTTTCCTCGAAGGCGAAGGTGAAGGCCGGGAACAGCTTCTTGGTGCCGAGCCAGACGAAGCGGCACTTGCGCGTATCGACGTCAGGCTGAAAGCTTGCCGCATAGCGCGTGCGCACGCGGCTGTTCAAGCCGTCGCAGGCGATGACGAGGTCGGCGCCGTATTGGCGCGCAATTTCCTGGTCGTCCGTCACATCGGCTTCGAAAACCAGTTTGACGCCAAGCTCTTCGCAACGCTGCTGCAGGATGTTCAACAGGCGCTTGCGCCCGATGCCGCAAAAGCCATGGCCGCCAGAGGTCGTGGTGTGGCCCTTGAAATGGACGTCGATATCGTCCCAGTGGTTGAAGGCTTGCAGGATGGCGCGCGCGGTCGGCTCGTCGGCGGCGACGAGGTTGCCCAGGGTCTGGTCGGAAAACACCACGCCCCAGCCGAAGGTGTCGTAGGGACGGTTGCGCTCGATGACGGTGATTTCATGGTTCGCATCCTGCTTCTTCATCAACAGGGCGAAATAGAGTCCGGCCGGGCCGCCGCCTATGCAAACGATCTTCACGTGTGCCTCATTTTGTCTGCTTGAGCTTGAAACGCTGCAGCTTGCCGGTCTCGGTGCGCGGCAGCGCCGAGCAGAATTCGATGGCGCGCGGGTATTTGTAGGGCGCGATCGCTTGCTTGACGAATTCCTGCAAATCTTTAACTGTGGCTTCACCTGGCTCGCCCTCGGGCTTGAGCACGACGAAGGCTTTCACGATCTGCCCGCGCTCCTCATCGGGCCAGCCGACCACGGCGCATTCGGCCACCAGCGCATGGCGCAGCAAGACCTCCTCGACTTCGGGACCGGCGATGTTGTAGCCTGCCGAGATGATCATATCGTCGGTGCGTGCCTGATACCAGAAATAGCCGTCGACATCCATGACATAAGCATCGCCGGTCAGGTTCCAGCCCTGGCGCACATAATGAGCTTGCCTGTGGTCGGCCAGGTAGCGGCAGCCGGTCGGGCCCTTGACGGCGAGATGGCCTACCCTGCCGGGCGGCAGCGGCTTGCCGTCGTCGTCGAGCACGCAAGCCTGATAGCCCGGCACAGGTTTGCCGGTAGCGCCGGGGCGCACGTCGGCGCCTGCCGCCGAGATGAAGATGTGCAGCATCTCGGTTGCGCCTATGCCGTCTATCATCTCGATGCCGGAAGCGTCGCGCCAGCTCGCGCGCGTGGCCTTGGGCAAGGCTTCGCCGGCGGAAACGGTTTTCTTGAGGCTGCGCAAATCGTATTTTGCGGCCAGCGGCGCCATCTGGCGATAGAAGGTCGGTGCGGTGAAACAGACCGTGGCCCGCCGTGCGGCAATCGCCTGCAGCAAGGTCTCGGGCGTGAGCTTTTCCAGCAGCACGCAAGTGGCGCCGACACGCAAGGGGAACAGTAGCAAGCCGCCGAGGCCGAAAGTAAAAGCCAGCGGCGGCGTGCCGATGAACGTGTCATTCTCTTGCGCCTGCAGCACCGAGCGCGGAAAGCAATCGCAAATGGCGAGGATATCGCGGTGGAAATGCATCGTGCCCTTGGGCACGCCTGTGGTGCCCGAGGTGAAACCGATCAGGCATACGTCTTCGGCGTAGGTGTCGCAAGGCGCGAAGCCGCCTTGGCGCGCCATGCGCCGCTCCAGGCCCGCCTCGCCCGGTTCGTGATAATAGACGAGCTGCGGCCGCGCTTCGGCTGCCGCGGCTGCAGCCTCCATTTCCTCGCGCAATTCACCGGCGCACAATACGGCGCCGACCTTGGCCTTGTCGAGGATGACACTCAACTCCTTGGCGCGCAGCAGCGGCATGGTGGGTACGGCGATATAGCCGGCTTTCCATACCGCGAGCACGCAGGCCGCCATCATGGGACTGTTGCCGCCGCGCAGCAGGATGCGCGCGCCCGTAGGCAAAGCCAATTGCTCGCGCAGCACGCCGGCGATGCGGTCGGTCTTGTCCTTGAGCTGGGCATAGGTCCAGGTCTCGTCCCGGCCTATGATGGCCGGCTTGACGGCGCGGCTGCCCGTAGCCATCTTGTCGAGCAGTTCGACGGCGCAATTCAAGCGTTCCGGGTAGTGGAGTTCGGGTAGGTCGAAGCGCAACTCCGGCCACGTGTCGCGCGGCGGGAGGTTGTCGCTGGCAAAACTGTCTTGGTAGGCAGTGCTCATGCAGGCCTGGATTCTCGGGTAATAGTGTCAGGCTACGGTGCGAAGCATGTACTTTATTCCTAAACTATCGACAATTCAAGCAGTGAGCCGAACTTTCATTGCGCCTTGCGAAGTGTCCTTACAGAAACAATTGGCGCATAGCAAGGTCAATTGGGAACGCTGTCTTTTCAGCGGCGCTTTCCATCGTCTTCGAGCTACCGGGAACTTGTTACGCTTTGGCTTCTTTTTCGCGTCCGACCCAATACAGCAAGCCCACGATCACGGCGTAGGGCAGCATCGACAGGGCATCGGACATCGCCCCTTCGTAGAAAGGATTGTTCTTTTGCGCCCAGGCTTCGAGCGACTGGTCGAAGCCGGTCATGATGCCGGCCGTGAAAGCGATGATGATACCGGCCAGCGCGCCGCCCGCGATATAGCCGGAAGACAG
>DASVYZ010000412.1:0-11160 GCA_036391935.1 Burkholderiaceae bacterium
GGAAGCTGACGTTTTGCCCGAGCTTGACGGTACTGATCTGGTCGGCCGAGACATAACCGTCGAAACGCACCGAAGTGGGGTCGATCACCTTGACCAATTCCTTGCCGACGGCGGCGGTGTCGCCGGCCGAAGTCTTGCGCTCGCTGACCACGCCGTCGAACGGGGCGCGCACTTCAGTGCGCTGCAATTGCTGGCGCGCCGTGACCACGCGGCTGTCGGCGGCGGCCTTGTCACTTTGCGCGGTATTGCGGTGGATTTCGGCGTCTTCCACCTGTTGCGCCGAAGCCATGCCCGAGGAGCGCAAGGTCTTCAATCGCTGGTATTGCCGTTCCGCCTGATCCAGTGCTTCCGAAGCGGCGCGGGCCGACGCCTGGGCCGAGGTCAGGCCGTCGCGGATGGCGGTATCGTCAAGACGCATCAGCAACTCGCCACGTTTCACGCTTTCGCCATTTTCCTTGTACACCTGCAAGACCACGGCCGAGACTTCGGCGCGCAAGTCGGCGCGGCGCTCGGGCTGGATCGAACCGGTGATGACTACGCCGGTGGCCAGGGCGCCATTGCGCACTGTCAAGACGTCTTCAGCGGACAGCAACAGCGGGGGATCGGCGGCCGGCGTGACGGCGGCCTTGGCTTCGCTTGAAGCCGGGCCGCCCTTCTGGCAAGCAGCAAGCGACAATGCCAGGACGATTGCTAAGGGAAGGGCAGGGAAAACGCGAGACATGTGACTTCTCCGAGAGGTGTTCTTGTGACGGCACTTGATGCTATTTCGAAATCCGCGGCAAAACCCATTGACTTCAAGATAGCCTCTTCAACTATGACCGCAAGTTACGGGATTGACACAGTATCTGGCCGAATGGTGCGTCGCGTCAATCGCGGCTTGTTGCCACAAAACCCTTGTTAATCAATGCGATGCCCGAGTCACGCATTCGTCATGAATTGCAGGCGCAGGTTTTCTGTTCGAGGGGTTCCGGGCTGAAGCATGAGGGATTTTTGATCGGGCAACAATTCGTTTGCGATGAAATGCGCGGAACAGGGGGCAGGATGCAAAAACAGGGGATAAATAGCGGATGGATAGCACGCGAGCGCGACAAAAAAATACGGCGAAATGCGGGGCAACCCGGCGACCTGGAGGGCACGTCGCCGGGTGGGGCAGCTTACTTGTGGCTCGTCAATGCCTGGTCGGAAACGGCTAACTGGCGGTTTTGCTCGTCCAGCCAGGTCTTCAAGGGGGCGAAGTATTCGAGGATGGCGCTGCCGTCTATCTTGTCTTCACCGGTCAAGGCTTTGAGCGCCTCGGGCCAGGGCTTGCTCGAACCCATCGCCAACATGGCCTGGAACTTGGCGCCGGCGGCCTTGTTGCCGTAGACCGAGCAGCGGTTCAGCGGGCCGGTATAGCCGGCTTCTCGGCAAAGTGCCCGATGGAACTGGAATTGCAGCATGTCGGCCAGAAAGTAGCGCGCATAGGGGGTGTCGCTCGCTACATGGTATTTGGCGCCCGCATCGAATCCGTCCGCCTCGATCGGAGCAGGGCGTGAAATGCCTTGATATTCCTCGCGCAATTTCCACCAGGCCTTGTCATAATCGGCCGGTTTCGTCTGGCCTGAATACACTTGCCAACGCCACTTGTCGACCATGTAGCCGAAGGGCAGGAAGGCAACTTTTTCCAGCGCGCGCTTCAACAGCGGACCGATGTCCTGTGAGGGATCGGGAGCCTGGTCCATCAAGCCAATCTTTTTCAGGTAATCCGGCGTGATCGAGAGCGCGATCGTGTCGCCGATGGCTTCGTGAAAACCGTCATTGGCGCCATCCTTGAACAGTGTCGGCTTGTCGCGGTAGGACAGGTAGTAGTAGACGTGGCCCAGTTCATGGTGAATGGTCGTGAAGTCTTCGGCGGTGGGGCGGATGCACATCTTGATTCGCACGTCGGTTTGCGTATCGATATCCCAGGCGCTGGCGTGGCATACCACTTCGCGGTCTTGCGGCTTGGTCAGGAGCGAGCGTTCCCAAAAGGTTTCGGGCAGCTTTTGCATCCCCAAAGACGTATAGAAGCCTTCGGCATAGCGTGCCATGTCGGCGGCCGAGGTCTTGCGTTCTTCGAGCACCTTGCTCAGGTCGTAATCATCGGTAACTGTCGCGGGCTTCAGGATGGGGTAGAGATTATCCCAGGTCTGGCTCCACATATTGCCCAGCAGGTGGGCCGGGATGGGACCGTCGGCCGGCACCACATCGGGGCCATAGGTCTGGCGCAGCTTGTAGCGCGTGTAAGTGTGCAGCGCATCGTAGAGCGGTTTGACTTGCTGCCACAAGCGCTCCATTTCAGCCGAGAATTGTTCGGGCGTCATGTCGTAACGCGAGCGCCATAGCGCCCCCGTATCGGCAAAGCCCATCTCGCGCGCGCCCTTGTTGGACAGGTCGACGTATTCCGCGTACTTTTTCTTGTAGGAAGGCGATTGGGCGTGCCAACCCATCCAGGCATCCTTGAGCTTGGCCGGATCGCGGCTTTCGGCCATGATCTTTTCCATATCGCCCAGAGTCAGGCATTTGCCGGGTTTGCCGTCCCCACTCTTGGGACAGTACTTCGCCTTGCCGTAGGCGCCGGTCATGGATGCAGCCAGCTTGGCGTATTGCTCGCGCTCGGCAGGGTTGGACAGCATCAGCGTCAATTGCATCAGCTTGAGCTTGCGCGCGGTGTCGGCCGGCAGCTTCATGCCGTTGTAGCGGCGCGCCTGCAGGGCGATCTCACCTGCCACGGCCAGGTTGCGCTCGTTGGCCTGAGCGGCAATGGTTTCGGTATCGTCGGTAATGAAATTTTCCGCGACCCATTCGGCACGCTGGCCGTCGATGCCGGCTTTTTCCAGACGCGCTTCGGCGTCATGCACGAATTGTTCGGCTTGCGCCGCTGTGGGGTGTTCGCTTGGTGCGGCTTTGTCCGCGGCAAAGGCGGGTGTGCAAGCGAGGACGGCTGATAGCGCCAGTGCCAGTGGCGTTTTCGGGAATGTCAGGCTCATGGGATGTCTACTCCGTTGTCTATGTCATTATTCGGGCTCCGCAAGCGGCGAGCGGCTCAAAATATAACATCGATTGCCGCGAGGGAAGGTTACAGCGGGAACCGGAGGACAGCGGGCGACAGGCACACTCAGGGAATGTTGCCTACCCTATAACTCATTAGCATAAAATCAAATAATTGTCTGGTCAATTAAACATCAGCTTGAGGTGAGGTTGTGCGCAAAGAATGCCTTTTGGTTTGTCCTCTGGTTGTGCGTTTGCAACTAAACAGTATCATTGAGATACGTGTGGCTGCTTGAGGCAATCATCGTTCCGTAGCGCTGGAAGACGCGCCAAATCTTGGGACTGAGTCTTAATTCCACGTTGCGCCGGTCCAGTTGCGAGCGAGCCTGAACCACAACGCCAAGCCGTTTCATTCGTGCCAGGCGGCGCTCGAGGGTGGCTGCAGAGCCGATATCGAACGACAACATGTGTTTCAAGGTCAGCGCTACGCCTCTCTCCTGGTGCAGACCGATGAGGAAGATCATGTTCATGTCTTCCATCGTTTCGACAAAAGGCAAGTGACGGCGCTCGAAGTTGCGAAGTTGGTGCAGATACTCAAACACGTGCATTTTCATTTTTGACCAAAAATGGACAGCGGACAGATTGCCAAGCTTCTCAAGTCAATGTCTTGGGCTGCTCGCCGTATCGTTATAATGGTTGCCCATAGGAATTGTTTTATTGGCAAAGTGGACCTATCGTTTCACTGGGTCCACTACCTGTCATAGTTGACAGTTGACGTATATCAAAATTGCGCTTAAGCCGCTGATGAATCTGACATCAATTTGAGGTTGTGTTTCCTTGCTTTTGTAACTTTTTTGGGGGCTTTCCGCCGTCAGGCATTTCTCATGTTTGCCCATTGGTGCCGTGTTTTTCCGATCGTATGCTCTGAAATTGCCTTGGGGAAAAATTGGCGGCGTGCTGGAATCGGCGGGGGCTGTGGCCCGGGGGGGGGCTTCGGATCGGGCTGCGCGGCTCGGGCTATAAAATTTGCGCGAGCCCTGGACGCATCGTGCAGGTTTTTTCCTGGCCTTGCTCGATCTCGATCATTTCAAGGAAGTCAACGACACGCCGGGCCACGATGCGGGCGATTGCCTGATTGTCGATGCCGGTGTGCGCATGCAAAGCGCGGTGCGTGCCGGCGACACGGTGGCGCGCATAGGCGGCGACGAATTTGCCTTGCTGCTTGCTGCGACTGTACAGCCGGAAGACATCGAACAAATCTGCCACCGTCCGCTGCGGGCATTTACGGAACCGTTCAAGCTGCGAGGTGAGGTCCTTTGCGGCGTCAGCATCGGCGTGGCCGGCTTTCCGCATGACGGGCGCGATATCACTGCGCTGTACCGGGCGGCCGACCCGGCCCGGTATCAGGCCAAATCCAAGGCCGTCGGCGGGTCTGCCACTACCGGGCGGCTTGAGATATCGTGCGGCGCGTCTAACTCTGATTGCGCGGTACCTTGTTCGGCGGGTCCGCCGGCCCTGTCGGCCCGGTTTGCGGCTTGTCTTGCCAGCCGCCACCCAAGGCCTTGTAGAGCGAGACCGTGGCTTGCAGGCGGTCAAGCTTGATCTCGCCCAGCTGGTTTTGCGCGTCGGACAGGCTGCGCTGCGTATCGATCACCGTCATCAAGTCTTCGGCGCCTTCGCGGTAACGGATCTTGGACAGGCCAAAGGCGTATTTGGCCTGCTCGACTTCGACGCTTTTCAGCTTGTAGCGCTCTTCCGAACTCCGTATCATGCCGAGCGATTTTTCGACTTCGGAGAGTGCATTCATCACCGTGCTGCGGTAGACCTGCACCAGCTCCTTTTTCTGTTCGATGGCCAGGTCGCGCGCATTCCTGAGCGCGCCGCCGTCGAAGATCGGCGCGACGATGGATGCGCCGAGATTGGCCAGCAGGTTGGGGCCGGAGAATAGATTGACCAGCGCGCTGCTTTGGCCGCCGGTGGCGCCGGTCAGGGTGATGCTGGGGAAGAGCGATGCGCGCGCCACGTCTATGTTGGCATTGGCGGCGGCAAGCTGGGCTTCGACACGTCGTATATCGGGCCGGCGCGAGAGCAGTTCGGACGGCATGCCTGGCGTGATCTCGGGCATCTGAATTGCGGCCAAGCCTTTTTCCTTGACCGCAAAATTTTGTGGCGTGTGCCCGAGCAGCACGGCCAGCACGGTCAGCGCGTCGCGTTCCTGCTCCTGCAGGTCCGGGATCAAGGCTTGCTGATCGGCGATGACGGAACGCTGACGCGCCACATCGAGTGCCGAAGCCGAACCGGCGCGGCTTTGTGCCAGCAGCAGGTTCAAGACCTGTTCCGCATTGGCCACGTTTTCGCGCGCTACGACGAGGCGGTCGCGCAGCGACAGGATTTGCAGGTAATTCGAGACGATGCCGCAAGTCACGGTCAGGTTCACCGTTTCGCGGTCGTAGACGTTGGCGCGCAAGGATGCTTCAGCGGCGGAAAGGCTCGCCTTGTTTTTACCCCAAAAGTCGACTTCATAACTGGCATTGAACAAGCCGGAAGCCGAGGTCGTGGCCACGCCCGAGGAGAGCGGCAATTGGCGGGTGAGTCCGCCGCCGAAGTCGATATTGGGCACCAGCGGAGCGCCGGCAATGCGCGCCTGAATTTCCGATTGGCGCACGCGCGATACCGCCGCGGCAATGTCGAGATTGTTGCGTTGACCTTCTTGCACGAGCTGGGTCAGCTCGTCGTTGCCGAAATGCTGCCACCATGTGCTGTCCGGCCAAGCCTGCCTGGCGCTGTTTACCGTGCTGTCGCTCCATCCGGCAGGCAAATCCATGACTGGCGGCGCTTCGGGCGCCTTGCTTTGCGTGCCGCAACCCGCGAGCACCGCCCACATGACCGCAACGGCGATGCGGCTTGGATTGACGTGCTTCACTTGTACTCCGTATCGTTTTCCGGGTGCAGGCAGGCCGGATTGGCCGGAGGCGTTTGCACTACGACGCGCTCCCCGGCTTGCAGGCCGGACACGATCTGCACCGTATGCGCATTGCGCAAGCCGACCACGACATTGCGTTCGGATTGTTTGCCGGTCGCATCGAGCACCGTCAGGGTCTGTTCGGTCGACTTGGCATCGCTCAGGACGCAGGCCGGCAGCGTGACGGCGTTATCGCTTTCGGCCAGGATGAATTCGACGTTGGCATTCATGCCCGTCATCAAGTCGTGCTCGGGATTGGGCACGTCGAACAAGACCGTGTAATAAGTGAGCTTGCCTTGCTGCGCACTATCGTCGATGGGCAGCGGCATGATCAGGTTCAACTTGCCGGTCCAGCGCTTGCCGGGCAGGCCGGGCGTGACGAAGGAGGCATCCATGCCCTTGCGCAGGCGCGGCACGTCGGCTTCCGAGACGCGCGCCTGCACCGTCATCTTGGACAGGTCGGCGATGCGCAGCAAAGTCGTCTGGCCGGGGTTGAGCATCTGCCCCTGATGCACGGCGAGCGAGACGATGGTGCCGCTGATCGGCGCTTCAATTTTCGATTGTTTGCGCATCTCTTCGTCATTCTTCATGTTGGCTTCGACCTGTTGGATCTGCGCGCGGATCGCATCGAGCTTGGCTGCGGAAGACAGCATGGCGGTACGGCTCGATTCCACCGTTTCCTCGCGCGTCGCATTGTCGGCCATCAGCCGGGTCTGGCGCTTGAATTGCAATTGCGCAAAATCGTATTGTGCGGTCTGGTCCGCCAGGTCGGCCTTGAGGCGTGCCAGCTGCGCGCGGTTGCTCTCGACGTGGGCCGTGTCCGGCGGCGGCTTGATTTCAACCAGCAGGCGGCCGGCCTTCACCGTCTCGCCCACAGGCACGGCGACGTCCTTGACCTGGCCGGCGATTTGGGAACCCACGTCGACGTAACGATAGAGCGAGAGCTTGCCCGGCGCATCGATCGTATGGGTGATCTTGCCGCTCCTGGCCGTGACCGTCACGAGCGGCCTGACCGGCGCCGGCCTGGGCGGCTCATTGCGGTGCCAGCGCGAGTACAGCGGCACGGCGGCGATACAGGCAAGCACGAACAGGATGCCGAGGAAAAAGCGCTTGCGCGCACCGGGGGCTTCCTTGGTGGTGTGCTGTTCCAGCTCGCTTTCGCCATCCATGCTCTTGTTCAAAAGGGTTGATTTTCGGGGGGAATCCATTGATATAGCCAAGTCTCAGTCAAGGCACGCCCATCGTCGGCAAGATAAAGCCGCAGATTGATCGGCTCGTTGCTGCGCGCGCTCGTCCCCGAACCTGTGCCCGGTTTTAGATCGAACATCGCTCGGTAGCCGCGGATCGCGTCGAGCGGGCGGGCCGAAACGAGTTCGATCTCGCCGCGCGAAGCCGTGATTACCGCCTTGGGCCGGCTATCCTTGCTCAACAGGCTCAAGTCGCCGCCGGCAAAGTCGACCACGAAGCGCCACGAAAAGTAGCTATGCTTCTGCCCCACGATACCGCCTTCGCCGGTACGCGTGGCGGCCACCTGGGCCAGCGTTGGCGCGAACGGCATGCGCGTACCCCAATACAGCCGATAGGCAAACAACAACTCTTTTCCGGGCTGGGCCGGGGTGTCGGGGTGCCAAAAGGACACAATGTTATCAGAGGTTTCGTCCTCGGTGGGCAGCTCGATCAATTGCACCGAACCCTTGCCCCAACCCGTCTTGGGCTCGACCCATAGACTGGGACGGCGCTCATAGAACACGCCATCGTCCTGATAGTGGTCGAAATTGCGGTCGCGCTGCAAGAGGCCGAAGCCGCGCGGCGCATCGTCCTGGTAGACGTTGTATTGCACATGGGCCGGGTCGGTCAGGGGGCGCCACACCCATTCGCCGTTGCCGCGCCACATCGACAAGCCATCCGAGTCATGGATGCTGGCGCGCCAATCGTTGCGCTTGCGGCATTCGTTTTCGCCGCAGCGGAACATGGAAGTCAGCGGTGCCACGCCGAGATGGGTGATGACCTTGCGCGGATAGAGCGCGGCATCGATATCCATGATCTGCGTGTCGCCCGGGCGGATATCGAAACGGTAGGCGCCGGCCACGCTGGGCGAATCGAGCAGGGCATAAACCACAAGGTTGTCCGCGCCGGGCGCGGGGCGTTCGAGCCAGAACTTGGTGAAACGAGGGAATTCCTCCGGTGTGGCCAGGCCCGAGTCGATCGCCAGGCCGCGCGCCGACAGGCCGTATTGCCAGTCGCCGCCGACGGCACGGAAATAGCTGGCACCGAGAAAGGCGGTGATGTCGCGCGTCAGGTCGGTGTGGAAATTGACGCGGAAGCCGGCAAAGCCGAGATCCTTGGGCAAACGCTCGCCGTGCAAGCCGCTCTTGCCGTAATCGAATAATTCGGAAGAATAAGCGATTTCCTGCGCCTGCCCGTCCTTGACCTCATACATGCGCACGGGATCCTTGAAGAACAGGCCCAGATGAAAGAACTTCACTTGAAAGCGGAGGTTGTCGTTGGCCCAGAGCGCGTGTTCTTTGCGGTAACCGATGGCCTGGAACTGGTCCCAGTTCAGGTTCTTGATTTCATCAGGCACCTTGTTGGCCGTGCTTTCGTAGGGATGATCGGCCAAGGCGCGCGCCTGGCCCTTGAGCCAGGCATAGTCGAAAGCATGGGAACCGCCGAACAGCTTTGGATCGGCTGCGGCCGGCGCGGCAGGTGCGGCGAGGAGCGGGGACATCGGGCCGGCCCAGCCGGACAGGCCAAGCGCGGCGGAAGCCTTGAGTAAGTCGCGTCGTTTCATATGAAGAGAAGGTTCTTGTTTTGGGTGGGCGTGCATTCCCCAAGCGCTGCACTGCCATAAGAAGTAACAGCCGGCATGAAAGTTCCGTTGACAGGGCGTTTTTCTGTTTTGCAAATTTTTCGTACGATCGGTTTGGGAAGGCGAGGAACTTCGCCTGCGGCACTTTTATCCAACCGCCAACTTCTGCCGCCGTTCATCGGCCAACTCTATCGAGAGGCTCGTCATGCCCCAACTGCCGCAACTCTTCGGCAACGAGACCCTGTTTGGTTTGCCGGTTTGGGATTGGCTGGGCGCCTCGGTGCTGGCCTGCATGTCTTTTCTCATCATGCTGGGCGCATTGAAGCTGGCCGTCGCGCGGCTCAATGCCAAGGCCCACAGCAGGCAGGCACGCATTGCGCAAACTGTTGCCGAAGTATTGGCGGCAACCAATTGGCTGCTGGTCGGCTTGGCATCGATTATGATAGGCTCCAGCGCCTTGAGCCTGTCCGGGCGCTGGACCATGGTCGTGGCGCATTTATGGTTCATCATGCTGGCGCTGCAAACCGGCTTGTGGGCGCACCGCATGGCCTCGATCTGGAAGCGCGACCATTTGCTGGAGCGGCGCGGCACCAATCTCGTGATTGCCACGCTGCTGACTTCGCTGATGCATGTCGGTGTGTGGGCCATCGTTCTGCTGGCCGTGTTGGAGAATGCCGGCGTCAACATCACCACGTTGATTGCCAGCCTGGGCGTGGGCGGCGTGGCCATCGCGCTGGCGCTGCAGAATATCCTGGGCGATCTGTTTGCCGCGATTTCGATTGCAGTCGACAAACCCTTCGAGGTCGGCGACTCCATCACCGCAGGCGAGATTTCGGGGACGGTGGAACGTATCGGCATGAAATCGACGCATATCCGCAGCATCAGCGGCGAGCAGATCGTCTGTTCCAACATGAATTTGCTCAAGCTCACGATACAGAATTTCAAACGCATGTCGCAGCGGCGCATCGTGTTCCGGCTCAATCTTTCTTACCAGACACCGATGGAGTTGGTCGAAAAAATTCCCGGCATGGTCCGGCAGATCATCGAGAAATTCGACAAGGTGAGCTTCGGTCGAGCCCATTTCGTCAGGCTCGGCGCGTCTTCGCTGGAATTCGAGGTGGTGTATACCGTGCTCGACACCGACTACGATCTGTACATGAATATCCAGCAGGACATCAATCTCGGCATCATGAGGCGCTTGAGCGCTGCCGGCGCCGACATTGCACTGCCGGACGGCAATCGCGCGACGTATTCTTCAATCGCCCTGGCGCGTGAACAGGCTGCCAGGAATAAGGCGCCGAAGCCGATCAGCCATTGATAGGCAAAATCAATGTGAACTTTTTGATAACGTAGGCGTCCACCCTTATGTTACAACAACCTAGAGCCTCCGTTTAACGCTCTGGTGTGTCGAGTTTGCAGGTCGAATCCCACACCGGCGCCGGCGGCGTTCCTGCTACCCGTTGAACATTTCCCGCGTGAGCGGGGCGGGCGCAGCTTTGCCGAAACGGATGGACATCGAGTCCAATGCATCGAAACCTGACCCCGAGAAGTATTCCTGCTATACATGCCGTAGATCCTGACTTACCTGTCCAATTGAGCGAACCCAAGCCGGGCGACGGGGCCGACCTCGAATCCCTGGTACGTTCCTGCAGCGCGCTGGACAACAACTCCACCTATGCCTACCTGCTGCTGTGCCGGCACTTTTCCCGCACCTGCGTGGTCGCGCGTAAAGACGGCAGGCTGGCCGGCTTCATCTCCGCCTACCTGAGGCCCGATAGCGAAGACACGCTGTTCGTCTGGCAGGTGGCCGTGTCCGAGGATTTTCGCCGGAAGGGCATAGGCAGCGCCATGCTGCACCACTTGCTTGAGCGCAAGCATTTGCGCCACGTGCGTTATCTCGAAGCCACGGTCGCGCCGACCAATACTCCTTCGCGCAGGCTGTTTTCCGCCCTTGCCGAAGAGATCGGCGCGCGCTGCGAAATCAGCATCGAATTCGCCAAGGCGCTGTTCCAGGGCCAGGCGCACAGTGAGCACGAGGACGAATACCTTTTCCGCATTGGACCGTTTCAAATGGAGAGCAGCGATGAACCAGAATCTCGACACCTTCAATCATATGGAATCGAACGTCCGGTACTACATCAGGTCGTTCCCGGCAGTCTTTACCCGGGCGCGCGGGGCCCAGATCTGGGGTGAGGACGGCAAAGCCTACATCGATTTCTTTGCCGGTGCCGGCGCCCTCAACTATGGGCACAACAACCCGCTGCTGCGGGAAAAGCTGATC
Organism: Burkholderiaceae bacterium; assembly: GCA_036391935.1. Classification (GTDB taxonomy): domain Bacteria; phylum Pseudomonadota; class Gammaproteobacteria; order Burkholderiales; family Burkholderiaceae_D; genus PKWO01. The sequence continues at coordinate 11,062 of DASVYZ010000412.1, forward strand.
GAATACCTGCAGTCCGACGGTGTAGTGCACGGACTCGACATGGCGACGTCGGCCAAGGAGCGCTTTCTCAAGACCTTCGAGCACATCATCCTTCAGCCG
>DASVYZ010000413.1:0-3633 GCA_036391935.1 Burkholderiaceae bacterium
CCGACGAAAAAGTCGGTCTCGCTCTTGTTCAGGTAGTGCGAAGACATGCCCTCGGCGAAGAACTGCAGATCCGAATTCGGACGCCATTGCAGGGCGATGTTTTCCGCAGTACGCGTGCGCGTGCCGCCGATGTCCTCGATCCCCATCACGAACGGGCCGACCACGCTGCCATTTGGCCCGTTGGGCGTAGGTGCGACGTCGAAAGCGCGCTCCTCATGAAACTTGTTCTTGACATAGGACAGGCCGAACAGGGCGCCGATATCGCCGATCGGCGTCTTCCAGCGATTGGAAATCATCGTACTGACGTTGGGATCGTTCGACCTGGCCTTGTCTTCGTTATCCATCTCGGCGTTGACTACCGCCTTGAAGCCCTTGAAATCGAACGGACGGTTGGTGCGGATATCGATCGTACCGGCGATGCCACCTTCGATCAGGTCGGCGCTCTGCGACTTGTATACATCAATGCGCTGCAGCATGGCCGAAGGAATGTCGGCCAATTGGACGAAGCGGCCGAAGGTGGTGAAATAATCACGGCCGTTCAACAGTGTCTCGATACCGGGCAAGCCGTGGATCAATACCGTATTGGCTTCGCTGGTGGTACGCAGCACCTGCACGCCGGGGACGCGCGCAACAGTGTCGGCCACGTTATTGTCGGGAAACTTCCCGATGTCGTCCGCGACGATCGAATCGACAATCTGATCCGAATCCTTCTTGATCTTTTCCGCGCTCTGGGCCGAAGCGCGAACGCCGGTCACGACGATGGCTTGCGGCTCCGTGGCCGGCGCTTCCTGAGCGAACGCGCCCGCGCCGCCGAAAACTCCCGCCCCCGCGAGTGCCGCGATCATGACTTTCAAGGAAAACGGTTGTTGCAAATCGGTAGGCCTAGCGCCCTGATGAGGATGTTTCATATGTCTCCATCGCAATTTTTGTTATGTGAAAGATACTGTCAGAACCTGTTTCAAAATAAGCAGAACCGGGCGTTGCGACGAAGACAGTGCGGTCGAGCAACAACAGCGCCATGTTCATTTTGAAGCGGGTTCTAACAGGGCAATTCAAGCAGCGAGGCCATATTAAGACAGCGTAAAAAAACCATCCAATCAATTTTTTGCCCTTTCCGATATCGGTTTTAGTATCAAAGTCGGGCATTTTATTATTTATTTAATAATAGATGGAGCCATTTCTCGTCTTCCTTCGCGGCAATCGAGGAGAGCGAAAAAATACCGGCTGCGGCAGATATGCTCGCCGGGCCTGTCTTGCCCGGCCTCACGGGTGAGGAAGGAAAATCGGTAAACGCGGCGAACTGATAGCCCTCAGGCTTCTTGACGGGCGCGCACCATTTCGGCCGCGCGATTAGCCACCGCCGGAGGAATCGGCAAGTGCTGCAGTATCCAGCCCAGCGATTGGCTCAAGCGCTCCGGGCTGAAATCCTTTTGAAAGCCATACATGCTTGCACCGTGCAAGACGCAACGCAACGCGATCATTTCCGGGTCGGTCTCTCCAGTGGCGATGCCGAGCACGCGCGCATTGGCGCTCTCGACAACCGGTTCGATCAGGCTGAGCAGCTTGGCATCCCCGCGCGCAGCCATCGAGATTTCCAGCAAGGCGTGGGTTGTCGTTGACGGTGGGCGCAAGCGCAAGCTCAACAAAAACAGGTACATGCGTTCGACGGGTTTGAGTTCACCCATCGATTCCACCATTGCGGCATCTTGTGCAATCACGGCCTCAAGGAAGGCCGGAAACAGGTCGTATTTGCCGTTCGGAAATTGATAGCGCAAGGCACCGCGCGAGCAATCGCACAATTCGCAGACATATTCTTCGCTCCATGAGGCATAACCTTCGCGGCTGAGAATCTGCTCCGTTGCATCAAACATTTTCTGGCGGGTGCGATGCGCCCGCGGGGTGGAAATTCGCCCGGCTTTCGTGTCCATTAATTCTGTTAGTGCTTCATCCGATTGGCCTGCTTGTATGACAGGTCGTCGGCGATATCGTTTTATACGTTCAGCCCGAAGGCACCCACGTCATATACAGAATTGTGCTCAAAAAAACAAGTTATGCACAGCAAGTGACTCCTGCTTTCCATGCCTTCAACATATTGTGCTTCCTGCAAGAAACAAGTCGTGCGAATATGCATAGGCAATTCCTTGCCCATTGTTATTTTCGACAGGTATTTCAAAAGCAACGCTTGTGGTTTATTGCTGTGTGGCCAAAATGAAGTTCCGCGGCAGGCCCTGCACTGAGGGGCCTGCCAACCTGCGGAAGCCTGGATTAGCTTCCGGAAGGTTTCCGGAAGGAAGTTTTTTTGCGGAAGGCGCATATTGCCAGGCATCGATACCTGCGCGCCGCCCTGGAAAAATGACGCCCCTGTGCGCCCAAACGTGCCCCGCAGCCTCATCGTGTTTTCGAGATTATGAAAAAAGACCCCTTCCAATTCGGCCAATGGCTGGTGCGTCCCTCCACCAACTGCATCGAACAGGACGGCGAAACGCGCCAGATGGAACCGCGCGCGATGGATGTCTTGCTGGCGTTGTGCACGGCCAACGGCAACGTGCTCAGCGCCGACCAGCTATTGACGGCGTGCTGGGGCACCGACGCCTACGGCGACAATCCGGTGCACAAAACCATCGCCCAGTTGCGCCGGCTCCTGGGCGATGCAGCCAACGCACCGGTATACATCGAAACGATACGCAAGCGCGGCTACCGCACCCTGGCCAGCGTGACGTTCGGCGGCGCCGATACCGTCGTCCTGCCGCCATGGAAAGACGGTTCGCCATTCCGCGGCTTGCAAGCCTTCGATCAAGGCCACGCGCCGGTATTCTTCGGCCGCGGAGAAGCGACGCGCCAGCTGGCCGAAGCGGCAAACGTTCAGGCCGAAGCCGGCTATGCATTGCAGCTCTTGCTCGGGCCCAGCGGTTCCGGCAAGACCTCCATCGTGCTGGCCGGGCTGTTCCCGGCCTTGTCGCTGGCACGCAGCGGCAGCGGCCTTGCCCTGCTCGACACCACGACCTTCGATCTGGCCGAGCAAGGCGAGCACGGCTTGTTCGTCACCATGGCCGGGGCCATGCTCGACCTGCACTGGGATGGCCAGCCGCTGTTTCCCGGCGCAAGCGCGGTCGGGCTGGCGCAAGCGCTGGAGCATGATATCGACGGCGTGGTGCGGCAGATGAATGCCGTGCTGGAACAAGCCGCCGCCCAATTGGCCGCTCCGGCTGCGGGACGCAAGCAGCGCCTGCTGCGCTTCGGCATTTTCGTCGACCGGCTCGAAGCCTTGTTCAATGCCGGCCAGATCGGCGAGACGGATCGGCTCGCTTTTCTGCATGCCGTTTCCCTTCTGGCCAGGAGCGGTGCTGCGCTCATGGTGCTGGGATGCCGCAACGACTTCTACGCCTACATTGCCGCCCATGCCGAGCTGATGGAAGGCAAGGCCAGGGGCGCGCACTTCGATCTCGCCCCGCCCAGCGCCGCGGAAATCGCGCAGATCATCCGCATGCCGGCCGCCATGGCCGGCCTGACCTACGGCATCGACCCGGAATCGCACGCGCGGCTGGACGACGTACTGTGCGCCGGCGCCGCAGCCAGCCCCGATGCCCTTCCTCTGCTGCAATATTGCCTGCAGGAGTTACATCGCCTGCGCAG
>DASVYZ010000414.1:0-3487 GCA_036391935.1 Burkholderiaceae bacterium
TTCAACTTCAGGGCAGCCTGATTCACCACGAGGCGCGATGAGATATCCATGATGTGCTCGACTTCGACGAGGTTGTTCGCGCGCAGCGTGCTGCCTGTCGAAACCAGGTCGACGATGGCGTCGGACAGGCCAACCAGCGGCGCCAGTTCCATCGAGCCATACAGCTTGATCAAATCGACGTGCACGCCCTTGGAAGCAAAATGTTCGCGCGCGACTTGCACGTACTTGGTCGCCACGCGCAGGCGCGCGCCCTGGCGCACAGCCTTCTCGTAATCGAAACCGGCCTGCACGGCAACCGACATGCGGCACTTGGCGATGTTCAAGTCGATGGGCTGGTACAGCCCCTCCCCGCCGTGCTCGAGCAACACGTCCTTGCCGGCCACGCCGAAGTCGGCCGCGCCGTATTGCACGTAGGTCGGCACGTCGGTGGCGCGCACGATGATGACGCGCACTTGCGGGTCATTGGTGCCGATGATGAGCTTGCGCGACTTTTCCGGGTCTTCGGCGACGGTGATGCCCGCCGCCTGCAGCAAGGGCACGGTTTCTTCGAAGATGCGGCCCTTGGACAGCGCCAGGGTCAATTGCTGTTGACTCATTATTTGATCCGTTCGATATCGGCGCCCACGGCCGAGAGCTTGGCTTCGATGCGGTCATAGCCGCGGTCGAGGTGATAGATGCGGTCGACCACGGTTTCGCCCTGCGCGGCGAGGCCGGCAATGATCAGCGAAGCCGAAGCACGCAAGTCGGTCGCCATCACGGGCGCGCCGACCAGTTTGTCCACACCGCGCACCAGCGCAGTATGGCCGTCGATTTCAATCGAGGCGCCGAGGCGGTTCAATTCCTGCACATGCATGAAGCGGTTTTCGAAGATGGTCTCGGTGACGCGGCTGCTGCCGTCGGCCAGGCAATTCAATGCCATGAATTGCGCCTGCAAATCGGTCGGAAAGCCGGGATATTCGGTGGTGCGGAAACTCACAGCCTTGGGGCGTGCCGCCATCTGGATGCGAATCCAGTCTTCGCCAGAAGTCAGGATCGCGCCCGATTCGCGCAGCTTGTCCAGCGCCGCATCGAGCAGGTTGCCTTGCGTATGGCGCAGCACCACGTCGCCGCCGGTCGCGGCCACGGCGCAGAGGAACGTGCCGGTTTCGATGCGGTCCGCGATCACGCTGTGCGCTGCACCGTGCAGTGCGCTCACGCCGTGAACCACGAGACGGTCGGACCCGATGCCCTCGATCTTCGCTCCCATCTTGACCAGCAGATTGGCCAGGTCGCTCACTTCCGGCTCGCGTGCGGCGTTTTCCAGCACGGTTTCACCTTCAGCCAGCGCCGCTGCCATCAACAGGTTTTCCGTGCCGGTGACGGTGATCATGTCGGTCACGATGCGCGTGCCCTTCAACTTCTTGGCTTTGGCGTGGATATAGCCGGCTTCAATGGCGATATCGGCGCCCATGGCTTGCAAGCCCTTGATGTGCTGGTCTACCGGGCGCGAGCCGATGCCGCAGCCGCCGGGCAGCGAGACACGGGCTTCACCGAAGCGCGCGACGAGAGGACCAAGCACGAGGATAGAGGCGCGCATGGTCTTGACCATGTCGTAAGGCGCTTCCAGGCTGTTCACGCCGCGCCCGTTCATGACCACGCGCGCGCCATCCTGCTCGGCCTGCAAGCCCATCTGGCGCAGCAGCTTCAGCATGGTGGTCACGTCGTGCAGGTTGGGCACGTTGGTCAGGTCCAGCTGGTCGGCTGTCAACAGACCGGCACACAGGATGGGCAGCGCAGCGTTCTTGGCACCCGAGATGGCGATTTCGCCGGACAGGCGGCGGCCGCCGGTGACACGTAATTTGTCCATGATTTATTTCGACTGGAATTCTTCGGGAGTATAGGTCTTCATCGACAGTGCATGGATTTCCTGTTCCATGCGGCTGCCCAGCACGGCATACACCATCTGGTGGCGCTGCAGCGAACGCTTGCCGGCAAAGGCGGGCGAGACGATGACGGCGTTGAAATGCTGGCCATCGCCTTCGACTTCGAGATGGGTGCACTCGAGTCCGGCGGCGATATTGGTCTTGATCGATTCTGGCGTGGGAAACACGGTAAGTCCAAAGTTTTTACTGCGCTTGGTTTTAGTGCAAAGAAATCAAGCCCCAACCCATTCGAGGACTGGGGCAAAGGGTGGATACCCAATCAATGTCGTAGTTTATAGCCGCTTTTGAGCATATGGAGCGCCAGACCCATCAGAATGATGAAAAAAGCGGCAACCACAGCCAGGCTTTGGAGGGGATCGACGTCGGATTGGCCGAAAAAGCCGTAGCGGAAGCCGTCGATCATGTAAAACAGGGGGTTGAAATGCGAAATGGCGCGCCAGACGCCCGGCAGCGAATGGATCGAATAAAACACGCCGGAGAGGAAGGTGGCCGGCATGATGATGAAGTTCTGGGCCGTGGCGAGCTGGTCGAATTTCTCGGCCCAGATGCCCACAATCAAGCCCAGCGTGCCCAGAATGGCTGCGCCGGAAAAGGCAAAGATGAAGATCCACCAGGGCGCAACGAAAGAGAGTTTGGCGAACCAGGCCGTAACGACAAACACGCCTGCGCCGACGGCCAAGCCGCGCACCACGGCCGCCAGCACATAGGCGCCGAACATTTCCCAGTGCGACAGCGGCGGCAACAGGATGAATACCAGGTTGCCCGTGATCTTGGACTGGATCAGCGAGGAAGACGAATTGGCGAAGGCATTTTGCAGCACGCTCATCATGACCAAGCCGGGCACGAGAAAGCCGGTGTAAGACACGCCGGCATAGACTTGCACGTGGTCTTCCAGCGCGTGGCCGAAAATGACGAGGTACAGAATCGCCGTCAGCACCGGGGCGGTGATGGTTTGCGCCGAGACCTTCCAGAAGCGCAGCACTTCCTTGTACAGCAGGGTCTGGAAACCGATCATTTTTCCCCCTCCATGATCTGGATGAAGACGTCTTCCAGATCGGCTTGCTCCAGATGCATGCCGCCGATCGTGGCCCCGCCTTCGCGGATGGCGCGCAGGATTTCCTCGACTTCCGGGTATTCGTTGACGCGCAGCGTGTATTTTGCGCCGCCGGCCAATTCTTCCGGGTGCGACACCAGCGGCTTCAGTTTTTCCGGCAGGCTGCCCGAGGCCAATTCGACCACCAGCTGCGAACCCGAGATGCGGCGGATCAGCGCCTGGGTCGAATCGAGTGCCACCACCTTGCCGCCCTTGAGCATGGCGATGCGGTTGCACAGCGCCTGCGCTTCTTCGAGGTAGTGCGTGGTCAAGACCACGGTGTGGCCTTCGCGGTTCAGGCGCTCGACGAATTTCCACAAGGTCTGGCGCAATTCGACGTCCACACCGGCGGTCGGCTCGTCGAGCACGATGACGGGCGGCTTGTGCACCAGGGCCTGCGCCACCAGAACACGGCGTTTCATGCCTCCCGAGAGGGCGCGCATGTTGGTGTCTGCCTTGTTGGTCAGGTCGA
>DASVYZ010000415.1:0-9221 GCA_036391935.1 Burkholderiaceae bacterium
GGCACGGTCACGCTATCCCAGCCGCGCATGGGGAACGTGTCGCCGTATTTCTTCGTGAAGTAGTCGCGCGTCCAGGCTGCCGGTGCGGTGCCCGAGGCATTCAACCCGTGCATCTGCTTGCCGTCCCACACGATGGCAAAGGCATCGCTGCCCAGGCCGCAGGAAACGGGTTCGACGATGGTGAGCGCCGCCGCCGTGGCAATCGCCGCATCGACGGCATTGCCGCCCTTTAACAGCATGCGCAAGCCGGCTTGGGCGGCGAGCGGTTGGGAAGTGGCGACGACGTTACGCGCGAAGAGCGGCGAGCGCGTCGTCGGATAGGGGTTGGACCAGTCGAAGGAAGTCATGGCTGCAATCGAAGACGGAATCCCTCGATTGTAGCCGCGATTTTTCCATCGTATTACGGAGTGATTTTCAGCACCAGTTTGCCCTTGTTTTGGCCCGTGAACAGTTTCTGGAATGCCTCGGGGAAGTTTTCCAGGCCGTCGACCACATCTTCACGCGTCTTCAGTTTTCCTGCGGCAATCCACGCGCCCATGTCCTTGAACGCTTCCATGGCGCGCGGATAATAGTCTGCCACCATCAAGCCCTTCATCGTGCCGCGCTTGACCAGCAGTGCCAGGTAATTGGCCGGGCCCTTGACCGGCGTGGTGTTGTTGTATTGCGAGATCGCGCCGCAGATCACGATGCGTGCATGCATGGCCAGGTTCAGCAGCACGGCGTCGAGGATGTCGCCGCCGACGTTGTCGAAATAGACGTCCACGCCGTTCGGGCAATGCGTCTTCAGGGCGGCCGCCACATCTTCTTTCTTGTAGTCGATGACGGCATCGAACCCGAGTTCTTCGACCAGATAACGCGCCTTGTCCGCGCCGCCGGCGATGCCGATCACGCGCGCGCCCTTGATCTTGGCGATCTGGCCGACGACGGCGCCGACCGCGCCGGCCGCACCGGAGACCACCACGGTTTCACCGGCCTTGGGTTGGCCGATGTCGAGCAGGCCGAAGTAGGCAGTCAAGCCCGGCATGCCGAGTGCGCCGAGATACATCGGCAAAGGCGCCAGCTTGGGATCGATCTTGTTCAATCCCTGGCCGTTGGAGTAGGCATAGTCTTGCAGGCCGAGCATGCCCGTAACGTGGTCGCCGACCGCAAATTGCGCATTCTTCGACGCGATCACGCGGCCCACGGCAATGGCGCGCATCACGTCGCCGAGCGGCACAGGCGGCATGTAGGATTCGCGACTGTCGTTCATCCAGCCGCGCATGGCAGGGTCGAGCGAGGCGTACAAAATCTGGACCACGACTTCACCCTCGGCGGGGTCGCGCAAGGGGCTGCTGGCGAGTTCGAAATCGCTGCGCTTGACTTCACCGACCGGACGGGCTACCAGCTTGAATTGACGGTTGACTGCGTTCATGGCGGTTCTCCAGTGGAATTATTGATGCATCGCAGTATAGGGATGGCGTTGTTGCTTGATAAGTTACCATTCCCTCATTATATTGTTGACTAAATCGGAACAATCGAAAGTCAATCATGCTGAATCCCCAGCTTTTGGGTATCTTTTCCGCCATCGTGCAGCATGGCAGCATCAGCCGCGCGGCGGAGCAGCTCGACATCGGCAAATCGGTGGTCTCGCGCCAGTTGGCCAAACTCGAGGAAGAGCTGGGCGCAAGGCTGATCCAGCGCTCCACGCGGCGCCTGGCCCTGACCGAGATCGGCGAAATGGTGCTGCAAGAGGCGCGCCGTATCGAGCAATCGCTTACCAACATAGAACAATTGACCGACCAATACCAGGCCCAGGTGCGCGGCGTGCTGCGTATTTCCTGCTCGGCGGCGGGCCGCTTTCTGGTGGTGCCGGCCGTGACCGGGTTCGTGCAGCAATATCCCCAGGTCAAGGTCGATTTGCAGTTCGAAGACCGCCTGGTCGATTTGATCGCGGAGCAGGTGGACTTGGCGATCCGCGCTTCGGCGCTCGAGGACTCTTCCTTGATTGCGCGCAAGCTGTTCGACAACGAGCGCGTGCTGGTGGCCTCGCCTGCCTATCTGAAGCGCGCCGGCACGCCGCAAACGCCGCAGGATTTGAGCGCGCACGCCTGCCTGATCTACACCAACGGGGGAAAGGTGTTCGACGAATGGACCTTCCTCGACGATGAGGGGCCATACAAGGTGAGGGTGTCGGGCCCGATCCAGATCAACGACGGCGGTGCGCTCGTGACGGCGGCGGTATGCGGCGCGGGCATCCAGATGATTCCGCAACGGATTGTGCGAGGAGAACTGGCGCGAGGGGAATTGGTGCAGGTCCTGCCCGATGCCAGGCTCCCGATCTCGGCGCCGGTGTATGCGGTGTATCCGGCGCGGGATTTTCTGCCTTTGAAAATTTCGGCGTTTATCGAATTCTTGCAAAAGAACCTCGCCGATTGACCCGGCTTTCCCCCTGCATTCCTTAGATCACTCCCTTCGCGCGCAAGGCTGCAATTTCCGTTGGGTCATGTCCCAGCAAATTCCCCAATACCTCCTCGGTATGCTGCCCCAAGGTCGGCGGCGGCATATCGCAACGTGCCGGCGTGCCCGACAGTTTCATCGGGCTTTGCACCAGCTTCACCGGTGCGCCGCAAGGATGCGGCAGATCGGCGCGCATCGCGCGCGCTACTACTTGCGGGTTGGCGTATACATCGTCGAGATTGTTGATCGGCCCGCAAGGCACGCCGGCAGCCTCCAATAGCGCTATCCATTCGTCGCGCGTCTTGGTCAGGACCATCTCGGCCAGGATGGGCACGAGCACCTCGCGGTTGCGCACGCGCATCGGATTGGTGGCAAAACGCTCGTCGTGCGCCAGCTCGGTACGGCCGCCGGCTTCGACAAACTTGGCATACTGCCCGTCATTGCCGACCGCGACGATGATGTGGCCGTCCGACGTGGCGAAGGTCTGGTAAGGCACGATATTGGGATGGGCATTGCCCCAGCGTTTGGGCGCCTTGCCGCTCGCGAGATAGTTGCTGCCCATGTTGGCCAGCATCGCCACCTGCACGTCCAAGAGCGCCATGTCGATGTATTGGCCTTCGCCGGTGCGGTCGCGATGCGTCAAGGCGGCCAGCACGGCGATGGTGGCATACATGCCCGTCATCAAATCGGAAATCGCCACGCCGCCTTTTTGCGGACCGCCGCCGGGCAGATCGTCGCGCTCGCCGGTGATCGACATGAAGCCGCCCATGCCCTGGATGATGAAGTCATAGCCGGCGCGATGCGCGTAAGGGCCGGTCTGGCCGAAGCCGGTGACCGAGCAATACACAAGGTCGGGCTTGACCTTCTTCAGCGATTCGTAGTCGAGGCCGTATTTGCGCAACTGGCCGACCTTATAGTTTTCCATCACCACGTCGGACTGCACCGCCAACCGCCGCACGATTTCCTGGCCTTCGGGCGTGGCGATGTCGAGCGTCAGCGAGCGCTTGCCGCGGTTCGCCGAGAGGTAGTAGGCCGCTTCGCTCGTGTCGCGCCCGTCGGCATCCTTAAGGTAGGGCGGGCCCCAGGAGCGCGTATCGTCGCCGGCGGCGGGCCGCTCGATCTTGATCACGTCGGCGCCGAGGTCGGCCAGGTTTTGCGTGCACCATGGGCCGGCAAGGACGCGTGTCAGGTCCAGTACGCGGATGTGGCCCAGTGCGGTCGCGGTCTTCGTCATGTCCATCCCATTGCTTGAAAGTGGTATGCGATGATACCGCGCTACAATCCATTGTCGCAAAACAGGAGCAGATTCATGTGGCCCTATCCGAAGGTTCTCGCCCATCGCGGCGGCGGCAAGCTGGCGCCGGAAAACACGCTCGCTGCCATGCGCTGCGGTTACGAATACGGCTTCCGTGCCGTCGAGTTCGATGTCATGCTGACTTCGGACGGCGTGCCCATCCTGATGCACGACGATGTGCTGGGCCGCACCGTGCCCGGCAGCGGCAGCATCGCCGACATCAGCGCCGCCGACTTGACCGCGCGCGACGCGGGCTCATGGTTCGGTGCGCAATTCGCGGGTGAACCCGTCCCCTTGTTTGCCGACGTGGCGCGCTTTTGCAAGGAATCTGGCATCTGGATGAATATCGAAATCAAGCCCGTGCCCGGCCATGATGAAGCCACGGCACAGGCCGCGGCGGCGATAGTTACACAAGTCTTCGCCGCCGAGATCGCCGCCGGCAAGACTGCCGAGCTGCCGCTGTTTTCCTCGTTTTCCTACCTCGCCGTGCAGGCAGTGCAGCGCGCCCAGCCGCTGGTGCCGCGCGCCTGGCTGGTTGATCGCATTCCAGCGGATTGGCGCGAACAGCTCGGCGCCGTGCAAGCCGTTGCGCTGCATACCAATCACAAGAACCTCACGCCCGAGCTGGCGGCCGAGGTCAAGCAAGCGGACTACGGCCTGTTCTGCTACACCGTCAATGAACGCGAACGCGCGACCGAAATCCGGGGCTGGGGTGTGGATGGGTTTTGCACCGACCGGATTGACCTGATTCCGTTTGACTTTTAGTTGTTGTATTTTTACGTCATTCGGCTCTCGCTCTTAACCCGTCATTCCCGCGTAGGCGGGAATCCAGGATTAAAACCGCTGTCCGTGGCATGGTGGGTTCCCGCTTTCGCGGGAACGACAGTAAACCGGTGTTTTCACCAATGCCGGATAGGCCTTACTTATCACGTATAATCAAAAGTTTGCACTGCCGCATTTGTCTAGATTGCCGAAACCATGAACTCGTCCGAAATCCGCGAAAAATTCCTCAAGTACTTCGAATCGAAGGGCCATAGCATTGTTCGTTCGTCGAGCCTGGTGCCGGGCAACGATCCGACGCTCTTGTTCACCAATTCGGGCATGGTGCAATTCAAGGATGTGTTCCTGGGCCAGGACAAGCGCGCCTACAGCCGCGCCACCACGGCCCAGCGCTGCGTGCGTGCCGGTGGCAAGCATAACGACCTGGAAAACGTCGGCTATACCGCGCGCCATCATACCTTCTTCGAAATGCTGGGCAATTTTTCGTTCGGCGACTATTTCAAGCGCGATGCGATTCATTTCGCCTGGGGCTTGCTGACCGAAGTCTACAAACTGCCCAAGGAGAAACTTTGGGTTACGGTCTACCAGGAAGACGACGAAGCCTACGGCATCTGGGAAAAGGAAATCGGCGTGCCGGTCGAGCGCATTGTGCGCATCGGCGACAACAAGGGTGCGCGCTACGCCTCGGACAACTTCTGGCAGATGGCCGATACGGGCCCCTGCGGCCCGTGCTCGGAAATCTTCTACGACCACGGCGCCGACGTCTGGGGCGGCCCGCCCGGCAGTGCCGATGCCGATGGCGACCGTTACATTGAAATCTGGAACCTCGTGTTCATGCAATTCAACCGCGACGAAGCCGGTGTGATGCATCCGCTACCGCGTCCCTGCGTCGATACCGGCATGGGCCTCGAGCGCCTGGCCGCCGTGTTGCAGCACGTGCATTCGAACTACGAGATCGACCTGTTCCAGAATTTGATCAAGGCTGCTGCGCGCGAAACCAATTGCGCCGACCTGGCGAACAATTCGCTGAAGGTTATCGCCGACCATATCCGCGCCTGCTCCTTCCTGATCGTCGACGGCGTCATTCCCGGCAACGAAGGCCGCGGTTACGTTTTGCGCCGCATCGTGCGCCGTGCGCTGCGCCATGGACACAAGCTGGGCCAGGCTCAACCCTTCTTCCACCTGCTGGTCAAGGACCTGGTCAAGGAAATGGGTTCCGCCTACCCTGAATTGACCGAAGCGGCTACACGCGTCGAGCAGGTGCTGAAGCAGGAAGAAGAGCGCTTCGGAGAAACGCTTGAGCACGGCATGAAAATCCTCGAAGCCGCACTGAGCAGGGATGCCAAGAACCTCGATGGCGCGACCGCCTTTACCCTATACGACACCTATGGCTTCCCGCTCGACCTGACGGCCGACATCTGCCGCGAGCGCGGCGTGACGCTTGATGAAGCCGGTTTCGATGCAGCGATGAAACAGCAGCAGGACAACTCGCGCAATCGGAATAAGTTCAAGATGGCGGCCGCCATTGAGTACAGCGGCGACAAGACCAAATTCGTCGGCTACGAGCACTTGGCTCAAGACGGCAAGATCGTCGCACTTTACGTCGACGGTAGCGCCGTTAGTGAAGTCGAGGCAGGCACCGACGCCATCGTCGTGCTGGACACAACCCCGTTCTATGCCGAATCAGGCGGTCAATGCGGCGATTCGGGGGTGCTCGCCGGTGCCGCTGCGCATTTCGACGTCGCCGATACGCTGAAGATCCAGGCCGACGTGTTCGGCCACCACGGCAAGTTGGCCAAGGGCAGCCTGAAGGTCGGCGACACGGTGTCGGCCAAGGTTGACACGGCCCTGCGCGCCCGCACCATGCGCAACCACTCCGCCACCCACTTGATGCACAAGGCCTTGCGCGAAGTGCTGGGCAGCCATGTGGCCCAGCGCGGTTCCTTGGTCGATCCCGACAAGACGCGTTTCGACTTCAGCCACAACGGCCCGATGACGGCCGAGGAAATCCGCGAAGTCGAAGAAATCGTCAACCGCGAGATTTTGGCCAATAGCGCAACCAAGGCGCAAGTCATGGGTTTCGACGACGCCGTCAAGCATGGCGCGATGGCCTTGTTCGGCGAAAAATACGGCGACGAAGTGCGCGTGCTCGACATCGGCACGTCCAAGGAATTGTGCGGCGGCACGCACGTCTCGCGTACCGGTGACATCGGCTTGTTCAAGATCGTCGCCGAAGGCGGGGTGGCAGCCGGCATCCGCCGTGTGGAAGCGGTGACGGGCGAGGGCGCCTTGGCGCTGGTGCAGGCGCTCGACGAGCGCGTCAACGCCGCCGCCGCTGCCCTGAAGGCTCAGCCTGAAGAATTGACCCAGCGCATCCTGCAGGTGCAGGACCACGTCAAGGCGCTGGAAAAGGAACTGGCCGCCGCCAAGTCCAAGCTGGCCGCCTCGCAAGGCGACGAACTGCTGGCGCAAGCCGTGGACGTGAAGGGCATCAAGGTTCTGGCTGCCACGCTGGCGGGTGCCGACGTGCCCACGCTGCGCGAAACCATGGACAAGCTGAAAGACAAGTTGAAGAGCGCCGCCATCGTGCTGGCGGCAGTCAATGACGGCAAGGTCAGCCTGATTGCCGGTGTGACCGCCGATGCCACCGGCAAAGTCAAAGCCGGCGAACTGGTCAATTTTGTTGCACAGCAAGTCGGGGGCAAGGGCGGCGGCCGTGCCGACATGGCGCAAGCCGGCGGCACCGACCCGGGCGGTTTGCCCAAGGCGCTCGGCGCTGTGCACGCTTGGGTGACCGAGCGCGTTTAAGAGAGGATGGGGCGGCCAGGTTTCCGGGCCGCACCACCAGCCCGGGATGTCGGATGTTGCGTCGCACCAGAGCTTGATGATTGAGGTAGAATGACTGTCACGACTTGGCAAGGGCACAATAAAACTTCTTATAAGGCCGGATCATGGATTTCAACAAGGAACTGGATGCACGCGGTTTGAATTGCCCGCTGCCCATTTTGAAGACCAAGAAAGCGCTCGCGGAAATGTCCAGCGGGCAGATCTTGCGCGTCGTGGCAACCGATCCTGGCTCGGTGCGCGATTTCCAGGCCTTTGCACGCCAGACCGGCAATGAGCTGGTCTCGCATAACGAGGAAAACAAGGAATACATTTTCTTCATGCGTCGCAAGTAGGCGAGGCAGCTTTCCCGGATGATGTTGTCGTTCGGAAAATTTCAGCAAAAAAACAATCCCAAAAACCACAGGACTTGTCTTTAGAGATAGCTCTCTAGCAATTTGCAAAGCATAAATCGAACGGTCGTGCTAAATTCCTGTGAGTGGATGGGGTTAGGTTTATAATCCGGGCTAGTTTACGTTAACGTCAATTGATCTTTTCAAGGGCAAAGCTATGAAAGTGTTGGTTCCAGTCAAGCGCGTCGTCGATTACAACGTCAAGGTACGGGTGAAATCGGATGGCACCGGCGTCGATATCGCAAACGTCAAGATGTCGATGAACCCCTTCGATGAAATCGCCGTGGAAGAGGCGATGCGCCTGAAAGAGGCTGGCCGTGCGACCGAAGTCGTGGCCGTGTCCTGCGGCGTGGCGCAATGCCAGGAAACCCTGCGCACTGCCATGGCCATTGGCGCCGACCGCGGCATCCTGGTCGAGACCGATGCCGACCTCCAGCCCCTGGCGGTGGCCAAGCTCTTGAAGGCGCTGGCCGACAAGGAGCAGCCGCAGTTGATCATCCTGGGCAAGCAAGCCATCGACGACGATTGCAACCAGACCGGCCAGATGCTGGCCGCCTTGTTGGACTGGCCGCAAGCCACCTTCGCCTCCAAGGTGGTGGTGGATGGCGGCAAGGTGTTGGTCACGCGCGAAGTCGACGGCGGCCTGGAAACCGTATCGCTGACTTTGCCCGCGATCGTGACGACCGACCTGCGCCTGAACGAGCCGCGCTATGTCACCCTGCCCAACATCATGAAGGCCAAGAAGAAGCCGCTCGACACGGTCAAGCCGGCCGACCTCGGCGTCGATGTCGCCCCGCGCCTGAAGACCCTGAAGGTCGCCGAGCCGCCCAAGCGCTCCGCCGGCATCAAGGTGCCCGACGCCGCAACCCTGGTCGCCAAGCTCAAGACCGAAGCCAAGGTCATCTAAATCAACAAAGGAACGTAGGGTGGAATGGCCGAAGGCGTGCGACGCCCGGCGGTTCCACCGGCGCCTAAAGGAAGGTAGTCGATGCATTTGGCGGGTTGCACCCACCCTACCGAAACAAGACGCTGAGCCTATACATCAATCTAGGAATTCATCATGACAGCATTAGTGATTGCCGAACACGACAACGCGACCCTCAAGGGCAGCACCCTGAACACCATCACCGCAGCCGTCCAGTGCGGCGGCGACGTGCACGTCTTGGTTGCCGGCCACAACTGCGGCGCAGCCGCCCAAGCCGCTGCGCAAGCTGCCGGCGTGGCCAAGGTGCTGGTGGCCGATGCCGCCCAATTCGCCGACGGCCTGGCCGAGAACGTCGCGGCGCAGGCGCTGGCCATGGCCGGCGACTATACCCACATCCTCGCCCCCGCCACCGCCTACGGCAAGAACATCCTGCCGCGCGTGGCCGCCAAGCTCGACGTGGGCCAGATCTCCGAAATCATCAAGGTCGACTCGCCCGACACCTTCGAGCGCCCGATCTACGCCGGCAACGCCATCGCCACCGTGCAATCGA
>DASVYZ010000416.1:0-2058 GCA_036391935.1 Burkholderiaceae bacterium
GCCAAATATCACCTCGAAGCGCAACATCACGACGGCAAGGAAGCGACGGCGGAAGACATCGCCCACCTGGTCGACCGGCCTATCGAAGACGTGCAGGACATCCTTGCCTTGTCCGAGCATGCGACTTCGCTCGATGCTCCGCTGGACAACGACCCGCAAGCCAGCCTGATGGACATGCTGCAGGGCGATGCCGAGGACGCGCCCGATTCGCGTGCCGAGCTGCACGAAATGACTGCCCTCGTGCGCGACTGGCTGACCAAGCTGCCCGACAAGCAACGCATCGTCGTGGTGCGTCGCTTCGGCCTTGACAATGACGATCCGGACACGCTGGAGGAGTTGGCGGCCGAAATGAACGTCACGCGCGAACGGATTCGGCAAATCCAGCAGGAAGCGTTGGTCAAATTGAAGCGTGCCTTGATCGCGCGCGGCGTCGGCAAGGATGCCTTACTGTAATCCCGATTTTGGGGCTAATGGATAGCCCCGTTTCCCGAAATATGCAAGAAAACATACTCGATATCGTTTCCCTCGACATGGAAGCGCGCGGCGTCGGCCATCTGCAGAACGAAGACGGCACGCCCGGCAAGGTCGTGTTCGTCGAAGGCGCACTGCCCGGCGAACGCGTCGGCTTCCAGCCGCAAAAGAGAAAAGCCAAGTGGGAAACCGCCACGCTGACCGAAATCCACCGTGAATCCTCGCAGCGCGTAACGCCCGCCTGCCCCTCGTTCGGCATCTGCGGCGGCTGCGCCATGCAGCACTTCGAACCCTCGGCCCAGGTCGCCGTCAAACAGCGCGTGCTGGAAGACAATCTCAAGCATATCGGCAAGGTCAAGGCGGAAACCATGCTGCGGCCGATCTATGGCCCGACCTGGGGCTACCGCTACCGCGCGCGCATCTCGGTGCGCCACGTGGTGAAGAAGGGCAGCGTTCTGGTCGGTTTTCACGAGCGCAAATCGCATTTCATCACCGACATGAAAAGCTGCGAAGTGCTGCCGCGCCACGTGTCGGATATGCTCGTGCCGCTGCGCGAATTGATCGGCTCGCTTTCCATTGTCGACAAGATGCCGCAGATCGAACTAGCGGTGGGCGAGGGCGAGCACGGCTTGATCACGGCCATGGTGTTGCGCATCATGGCCCCCTTGACGCCCGACGACGAGGCCAAACTCAAGGCTTTTGCCGATCGCTATCGCGTGCAATGGTGGCTGCAGCCGTCCGGTCCCGATTCGGTCTACCAGTACTACCCGACCGATACGCGCCTGCAATACATGCTGCCCGAGTTCGGCATCAAGATGCCGTTCAAGCCGACCGACTTTACCCAGGTCAACCACCAGATCAACCGTGTGCTGGTCGAGCGCGCCTTGCGTCTGCTGGCGGTGCAAAAGGGCGACCGCGTGGCCGACCTGTTCTGCGGCTTGGGTAATTTCACCCTGCCCTTGGCAACCCAGGCGCGCGAAGTGGTCGGTATCGAAGGCAGCGCGGCGCTGACAGCGCGTGCCCTGGAAAATGCGCGCGAAAACGGCTTGGAGAAAAAGACCGCGTTTTCCACGCGCAATCTGTTTGAATTGAGTGTGGACGATTGGGTGGCCCTGGGCAAGTTCGACCGCCTGCTGATCGACCCGCCGCGCGAGGGTGCGTTTGCCGTCGTGCAGGCGCTGGCTGCCTTGGGTGAAGAGCGCAACGAGTATAAGCCGCGCCGTATCGTCTATGTCTCTTGCGCCCCGGCTACGCTGGCGCGTGACGCCGAAGTGCTGGTGCATCAGGCCGGCTATGTCATGAAGCATGCGGGCGTGGTGAACATGTTCCCGCACACCTCGCACGTCGAATCGATCGCGGTGTTCGAGTTGGCTTGAGTGCCTGCTATGGCAAGCCCGATAGGCTGGGCCGAATCGCGGCATGCGCTTCATTGTCGCACCCAATAAAAAAAGGAAGGCCGCAGCCTTCCTTTTTGTTTCCGAGGGGCGGGCTTATCGACGATTGTCGCCGGCAAAAATCATCAACAGTTGCAGCAGGTTGACGAAGATATTGTAGATATCGAGATAGATGTTCAGGGTGGCCGAGATG
>DASVYZ010000417.1:0-3265 GCA_036391935.1 Burkholderiaceae bacterium
TAAGTTGTAATTTTTAAAATTGTGAGGCGAAAAGTGCCTCGGCGCATCATTCAAGAGGAGCAAGCCGGGTATCTGGCCAGCCGCCTCCACCCCCAAATTGCAAATCTTTTTGATGGCTATTTACCGGTTGCCGATAAACTGGGAGAATATGTCAGCATCGTGACCAATGCATCGACAAGACTGGAAGTGCGCCATGGCTGAAACTCCCTTGCTTCTGATCGCCCGCCTCAATGCCCGGCTGCAGCCCATGCACCGCGGCGAGTTGTTCGAAGACCCGCTGGAAGAGGCGATGCAAGCCGAACACATCGGCAACGTGACCGGCGGCGGCTTCCAGCTCGGCGTGACGCGTGAAATCCAGTTTCGCGACATCGAGATCGAATTGCACGGCGAGCGCGAGACCAGCATCGGCACCATCATCGCCAAGCTCGAAGCCCTGGGCGCGCCGAAGCAATCGAAATTGAAGTTCGCCGGCGAATCCCGCGAAATCGAATTCGGACGCAGCGAAGGGCTCGGCCTGTACCTGAACGGTTCCGACCTTGCGCCCGAAGTCTACGAGACCGGCGACGTCAACTTCGTCTACAGCGAACTCGACCGGCTCACCTCGGGACTGGGCAAGGTCATGAGCTATTGGGAAGGGCCGTCCGAGACGGCGTTTTATCTCTACGGCGCGTCGTTCGACAAGATGAAGGAAAACATTCAAATCCTGCTCGACGAATATCCGCTTTGCCAGCGCTGCCGCGTGGAGCGTATCGCTTAAATCACAGTAGGGTGATGCGACACATGGGATCGCAGGGTGGTTAAGCCGCAGGTGTAGCGCACCGAGCACGCAAAGAAAGCCGTTTGACGCGCATGACGGGTACGCCGGGGGCGCACGCATCGCTCGGCCCCCACGATTCTTTGTGCTGTCATGCCTGAACAACCGAAGCGGCCGGTTCCACCTGCTGCCTGATCGGCTGCAAGGCCGAGAGGAATTGCAGGCTGGCTTCGGTCCAGGAAAACTTTTCTGCATGCGCGCGTGCCGCTTCGCGCGATACCTTCAAGGCTTCCAGGCAAGCCGTCTTCAAGTCTTCATGCATCACGCCGGCATTGGACGTGCCGATGACGTCGATCGGGCCGGCCACGGGGTAGGCCGCGACAGGCGTGCCGCAGGCGAGCGATTCGAGGATCACCAGGCCGAAGGTATCGGTCAGGCTGGGGAACACCATCACGTCGGCGCTGCGGTAGAGCGTGGCCAGGCTCGGGCCGTCGAGCACGCCGAGCCAGCGCGCGTGGGGGAAGCGTGCCTTGAGCCGTGCCGCGGCCGGGCCTTCGCCGGCCACCCATTTCTCGCCGGGCAGATCGAGCGCAAGAAAGGCTTCGATATTCTTTTCGATCGCCAGCCGCCCGACGTACAGGAACACCGGGTCTTTTTCACGTCCTGCGGTGCGCGGCAGCTTGTCGCCTTCCGTGGTGAAGGTGCCGAGGTCGACGCCGCGGCTCCACAGGCGCGCCTTGTCGAAGCCGCGCTCGCGCAAAGCGCTGACGATGGCCGGCGTCGGCACCAGCGTGCCGCGCCCGGCATTGTGGAAGGCGCGCAGCGCGGCATAGCTCCACGACAGCGGAAAGCGGATGCGCGCGTGGATGTATTCGGGGAAACGGCTATGGTAGGCCGTGGTGAAGGGCCACCTGCGGCGCAAGGCGACGGCGCGCGCCATCCAGCCCAAGGGGCCTTCTGTTGCGATATGCAGGCAATCGGGCTCGAAGGCATCGATACGGCGCGCCACCTCGCCAGGCGTCGTGATCGATAGCCGGATGTCGGGGTAGGTGGGGCAGGGAATGGAAGAAAAGCCCTCGGGCGTCAGCAGCTCGACGGTGTGCCCCAGCTTGGTCAATTCGCGGCTCGTCATCTTCAGCGTGCGCACCACGCCATTGATCTGCGGATTCCATGCTTCGGTGACGATGAGAATCTTCATGCCGGCTTCTTCGCGTAAAAAGCTTGAATGTAAAGCAAAAATAAGACATCTCGATGACATTGATCGATCGTGGCGCAAGGGCAGGCCGCTTCAGTATTTGCGGCGCTTACGTGATCTTTCGCGCCGCTTTGTGCCTGACAGCAAACACCGCCGCCACGCCGACGACATCAAACTCGAGCACCTGAAAATGCGCCCGCAAAAAGCGCTCCAGGTCGCGCGCGCAGTCTTGCCGGTTATTAAACAAGCCGATGGCATTGAGCAGCCACATCGCGGGCCGCGCCAGCCAATTCTTGCGCACCCCGTCACCCAGCACGGTGGTGCCGAACAGCACGCCGTGCGGTCCCAGCAGCGTGGCCAGGTGCAAGAAGGCGACGTGCTTTTCCATAAAGCTGCCCGGCACGCAATGCATGACGTAGTTCAACGCGATCGAATCGAAGGGGGCGAGCTGGTGCCGCATCGGTTCGAGCAGGTTTTGCACATAGGTCTCGGGCGCATGGCGCGCGACGCGGCGGGCGGTTCTGATCAGGCAGGGTTCGCTCAAGTCCATCAGGGCCAGCCGCGTGGGGCCGGAAGGGAATTCGACGCGGTCGAGCAGGTAGCCCGTGCCCACGCCGACTTCGAGGTGGTTCGAGCGCGTGTAGCGTTGATAGTGCGCGTCGAGCCTGGCGGTCGTCATGCCCCAGGCATGGCGCGATATCACACCGTAGAGCACGAGATCGTAGATCGGCAGGGTCAGCCTGTTGAAGAAGCGCTGCGAGCGTTTGACACGGGCGGCGGCAGGCGCGGTCCCGCCGCTCCCGCCCAGGCGTTGCAGCTCGGGGCGCAGGGGCAGGTCCTGCGGCAAACGGATGTTCCACACCAGGCCGATACGCTGCAAGCCCGCAAGCAGCCACCAGCCGGGATCCCATTCGCCGGGCTCCAGGCCGAGACGCGCCGAACCGGGGTAGGCATGGTGGTTGTTGTGCCAGCACTCGCCCATGGTGAGCAGGGAAGTGAAGCGGACATTGTGTCCCTGCACGGCCGCGCCGCGCACTTCGAAATGCGCCTCCCCATGGTTATGGGCGAAGTAGCCGATCAGCCAGTGGCCGATGACCGCAGTGGCGATGCGGGCGCACACGCCCCAGCACACCAGCCCCAGGCCGCCGCAGGCATAGAGCAGCAGGGCAGGCGGCAATTGCTGCCATTGCCAGGTCCGTTCAAGGAAGCGATAGAAGCGGTCCCCGGCAATGCGCGCTTCGACGGTGATCGTCGGGGGCGCGGCCAATTCCAGCTCGCAATGCAGCTGCCACCAGGCGTCGCGCCAGAAGCTGTTG
>DASVYZ010000418.1:0-1949 GCA_036391935.1 Burkholderiaceae bacterium
CGACTTGCCCGGCTCGACCGTGGATGCCGATGGCGAGGCGCAGGTTTTTGTAAGGGGAACGCATCCGAGGCAGGATTGGTGGCGCGCTTTCCGATCGCCCGAGATCGAGGACTTGGTCGATCAGGCAATGAAGGGCAATGCGACGCTTTCCGCGGCGGAAGCGTCGTTGCGTCAGAGCCAGGACAGCTTGCGCGCCGGTTACGGCATCTTCTTTCCGCAGGCGGAATTGGGCTTTACGGGTGCACGCGAGCGGACAGCGCCCTTGACGCAAGGGTTGACCGGGCCGGGATCCATTTTCAACGTCTTCACCTTGAGCGGAAGCGTCGCCTACGCGATCGATCTGTTCGGGGGCCAACGGCGCACCCTGGAGGGCTTGCAAGCGCGTCGGGACAATGCGCGCTTCGAAGCGGAAGCGGCGCGGCTGACGCTGCAGGCGAACGTGGTCGAGACAGCCATTGCGCGCGCCGGCTATGCGTCGCAAATGGATGCGATGACGACCATGCTGCAATTGGAAAGCCTGGTGCTTTACCAGACGGAAGTCCAGGCCAAGGCCGGCGTGCTCGGATTCGTCAACGTGGTGGCGGCGCGCAGCCAAATGGCCATCACGGCCGCTCAACTCGCGCTTCTGAAGCAGAAGTACGACCAATCGGGGCACTTGCTGGTGAATCTGCAGGGAGATTTCGCGGGGCGGCTGGCCTTGCCTATCCTGGATATCGACGCCATTTCGCTGCCGCGCGATCTGCCGGTCAGCCTGCCTTCCGACCTGGTGCGCCGCCGTCCCGATATCCTTGCCGCCGAGGCGAGATTGCATGCGGCCAGCGCCGATGTGGGCGTGGCAAGCGCCGCCCTGTTTCCGGTCATAGTGCTGAGCGGCGATATCGGCAGGGCCGGCGAAAGCTTGCACAATCTGTCAGGCGCGGGGGGGAAGTTTTGGGGAACCGGCGCCGCGGTCGACGCGCCGCTCTTTCGCGGCGGGAGTGTGTGGTTCGGCCGCAAGGCGGCCGTCGAAGCGTACAATAATGCGGCCGATTCCTACCGGCAGACCGTGCTTGATTCCTTTACCCAGGTCGCCGACGTTTTGAAAGCCCTGGAACACGATGCCGAGGCCGTCAAGGCCCAGTCCATCATCGTGTCTTCGGCCGAGGACGTGCGCGATCTGGTCTGGGCCAATTACCATGCCGGGCTGGTCTCGGCCATCGAGGTGCTCAACGCCGAGATTCAAGTGGAGCAAGCCGACATCAACTATACGGCAGCCGTCGCCCAGCGGTACCAGGATACGGCGGCCTTGTTCGCCGCGATCGGCGGCGGCTGGCAGAATGAGGGGGAGAACGCGAGAAGGCAGGCTTCGCGGGGCGCGCCATGAAGCATGTCGGCCTGTTGCGCGTCGGGTTCAAGCTGCTGGTCAACGACCGGCCCAAGTTTTCCGCCTTGTTGATCGGCATTGCGTTCGCGGTCTTCCTTATGGTGCAGATGACGGCCATGTTTGCCGGCATTCTCAATCGCGCCTATTCCACGGTTACCAATATCGCGGCGCCGATCTGGATCTTCGATCCCGCGGTCAACGTACCGACCTCCTCTACGCCGTTGCCGAATTATCTGCTCGATGCGGTACGCAGCATCGACGGGGTCGACTATGCGGTACCTCTCTTCATGGGGGGCGCGCAGTTGAAGCTGAACGACGGTACGATCCAATCGGTCAATGTGGTCGGCCTGGACGACAACAGCCTGTACGGCAGGCCGAGGCTGGAGCAGGGCAACATACTCGATCTGCTGACGGAAAATTCCTTCATCGCGGTCGACGATACCGAATTTTCCAAGCTGGGCAATCCCAGGATAGGAACAAGCTTCGAGCTTAACGATTTCCGCGGCGTGATCGTGGGCATCGCCAAGGTCAATTCCAACGGCTTGAACGGCGTTCCCACGCTGTACACGACATTCCGTCGCGCCGC
>DASVYZ010000419.1:0-2054 GCA_036391935.1 Burkholderiaceae bacterium
GTCTGCTTTCCATCTCCACCCTGGCCAAGGCCTCGGACATCGAATCGCGTTCCGCTACCCAGCAGGAAGCCGATTCGTTCAATCGTTTCTATATCCAGCATCATCCCGAAAATGCCGGGATGAGCATCAATTTCCTCGTCACGCGCGCCGCGCCCAGGAAGCCTTGGGACATCAGGGCACGTGTCATGATCGGTCCGGCGCACGGCTACAAGGACCTGTGCAAGCAGACCATCGAGAATTTCGAATTCGATGTCGCCCGCGGCTGGCATGAAGATGGTGCGCAGCCGGTCAAACATACGGTGTGGCTCGATCAGGGCAAGGATTGCCGCGCGGCTGCCGGCGTGGAACTCGATACGCCCTTGCCCGACGTCGAGGTCATCGACATGCTGCGCCATGGCGACGCCATTCTGAAACAGTCTTATATTCTTTTGCGCGGCAATACCAATTGCAGCCTCGTCTATTTGCAAGGCTTGAAGTTCGTCGGCATCGGTACCGCCGCCGTCGGCCATGAAGAGATGTATTCGTTCCGCTATGTCGGCGAGCAGCGCATTCCGGTTGCGCTATCGGTGCGCAGGCTGGGCAACGAATATACGACCTGGGACATGCATTGCCCGATTCCGTGATACTCCCGTCATTCATGCCAGCATGAATATCGTCGAATTCATCGTATGCCTGGTCTACGTCATTGTCGGCGGCGCGATAGCATTCTGGTGCGGCACCCATTTCGGCACGCTCGGCTACATCATCGGCTTCCTTGCCGGGAGCTTCGCAACCGTCGTGGTGCTGGCGCTGATTGCGGCCGCGGCTTTTTGGCTCGAGAAGCGGATATCGATCGGAGTGCCGCATTATCCCTCATGCAGGAACGGCCGCTGTTCCGCAGACGATTACAGAATAGTGGGCGTAGCACCCCACGCGACGCTCGTTTGCCAATGCGGGGATCAATACGACAAACGCGGAAAGCGGTTTGTCCGCATCGGTCCGGATGGCAGCGAGATACCGTATCGGCGCTGGAAACCTTTCGGCAGCTGGGTGGCCGACGATTGATTGGCCGAAGCCCTATTTGCCTTATTTGGCCAAGCTTTCCAGCACGCTCTTGCGATAGCCGCGGCTCATGCGCAAGCGCTCGCCGTCCTGCAGCAACACTTCATACTCGCCGTCAGCGCGTATTTCCAGCGACCGGACCCGCTCCAGGTTGACGATGGCAGAACGATGAATGCGGGCAAAGCCTTGCGGCGCCAATTGCGTTTCGAGATCGGCCAGGCTGCGGCGCAGCATGTGCGATTTGCCGGCGGTGTGCAGGGTCGAATAATAGTCGGCGGCCTCGACCCAGACGATGTCTTTCAGCTTGACGACATCGATGGTGCCGCCGTTCTTGACGATGAAACGCCGGGCTTCGGCCGGCTGCGAATGCCTCGCCCTGACCCGCTCCAACACCTGGGCGAAACGCTTGTCGTCGAACGGTTTGAGCAAATAGTCGAGCGCGCCGACTTCGAAAGCCCGCACCGCATGCTCGTGATACGCGGTAACGAAGACGACGGAAAATCCGGGAGCGCCGGCAAGCCGCTCCAGCACGTCGAAACCATCGCATTCCGGCATTTGCACGTCGAGGAAAACGATGTCCGGCTTCAGGGCGGGAATGGCAGCGAGCGCCTCCTCGCCCGATCCGCACTGTCCGACCACCTGCAGTTCGCCGTCGCGTGCGAGCAGGGTAAGCAGGTTGTTGCGCGCCAGCGGCTCGTCGTCGACGATCAGCGCGCGCAGGGCAGGGCGGCGTTCCATCATGCTATATGATAAGGCAGCGATATCGAAGCCTGCACGCCGCCAGCCAGATTGCGCAGGGTCAGGCTTGAAGCTTCGCCGTAGAGCGCGGCGAGACGGCGCCGCGCGTTATTCAAGCCGACGCCCGGCTGGTAGTCTTCCTTGAGCGCGGGGCCATCGTTGTAGACCTCGAGCCTCAGCATTCCACCATCGCGCGAGGCGGTCACGCGCACTTCGCCGCCTTTGACCTGCCGCGCAATGCCGTGCTTGATCGCGTTTTCCACCAGCGGCTGCAG
>DASVYZ010000420.1:0-4042 GCA_036391935.1 Burkholderiaceae bacterium
TTGATGTTGTAGCGCAGGCCGGCTTCGGTGATGGGCGCTTCGGGCTTGAAGTCGAGCAGTTCGGCCGCCTTCACTTCCACGTCGGGGCGCTGCTTGTCGATCTGGTTCGGCTTGTCGCCCAAGACCTTCTTGAATTCGGCCATCGCGAGTTCGACCAGGCCCGGGTGCGCCACCCAGCCGCCGTCGTAGCCGTCGGTGGCATCGCGCGCCTTGTCGTTGCGCACGCCGCCCATCGCGACTTCATTCTTTTCCGGATCGTTCTTGATCGGGATCAGCGCCGCCATGCCGCCGATGGCCGGGGCATTGCGCTTATGGCAGGTCTTCAGCAGAAGCAAGGCATAGGCGCGCATGAAGGGTGCCGTCATCGTCACCTTGCCGCGGTCGGCCAGGCAGAATTCCTTATCGAGTTTGAACTTCTTGATGCAGGAGAAAATGTAGTCCCAACGGCCGGCATTCAAGCCGGCGCTGTGCTCGCGCAATTCATACAGGATTTCGTCCATCTCGAATGCCGCCAGGATCGTTTCGATCAGCACCGTGGCCTTGATCGTGCCTTGCGGCAGGCCAAGTTCATTTTGCGTCATGACGAAGATGTCGTTCCACAAGCGTGCCTCGAGATGAGACTCCATCTTGGGCAGATAGAAGTACGGGCCGGCGCCGCGTGCCAGTTGCTCCTTGGCGTTGTGGAACATGAACAGCGCGAAATCGAAGATGCCGCCCGAGATGCGCTTGCCGTCGACCTTGACGTGCTTCTCGTCCAGGTGCCAGCCGCGCGGACGCACCACGAGGGTAGCGATCTTGTCGTTGAGCTTGTAAGTCTTGCCGTTTTGCTCGAACGAGATCGTGCGGCGCACGGCATCCATCATGTTGACCTGGCCGCTGATCTGGTTGTCCCAGTTCGGCGTGTTCGAGTCTTCGAAGTCGGTCATATAGCTGTCGGCGCCAGAATTGAAGGCATTGATGACCATCTTGCGCTCGACCGGCCCGGTGATTTCGACGCGGCGGCATTCCAGCGCCTTCGGGATAGGCGCGATCTTCCAGTCGCCGTTGCGGATGTGCGCGGTTTCGGCCAGGAAGTCGGGGCGTTCGCCGGCATCGAGGCGCTTGGCACGTTCGACACGCGCGGCCAGCAATTCCTGGCGCCGGCCTTCGAAAGCGCGCGACAGCCTGGCCACCAGGGCCAGCGCCTCGGGCGTCAACACGCGTTCATAGCCGGGCTTGATCTCGCCCGTGATTTCCATGCCGGCCGGCAAAGTCAATTGAGTCATGCTGTGCTCCTGAGTAGTTGAGTAGATCGTAGTTGAGTGGATTAATGTTTGTCGAGGAAGTGCAATACGTCGGTCAAATTGCTGCCCTGCCCGTGCGGCGTCACGCCCAGCTCTTCGAGCGGCGCAGCGGCACGGTTGACCCAGAAGGTGGTGTAGCCGAACCAGGTGGCGCCGCAGGCGTCCCAGCAATTGCTGGAGACGAACAGCATGTTACGTGCCGAGAGTCCGAACACGTCAGGCGCCAATTGATAGGCTTCGGGCGCGGTCTTAAATTTCTTCACGCTGTCGACCGACAGGATATGGTTGAACATGCCCTGCATGCCGGCCGCCTTGACCACGGCATCGAGCATTTGCGGATTGCCATTGGACAGGATCGCCGTCTTCATGCCGCGCTCTTTCAGTTGGATGAGCACGCCAAGGTTTTCAGGGAAAGCCTGGAGCTTGGCATATTGGCCCATCAAGGCGTTTTGCTCCTCGAAGCCCAATTCGAGCTTGAGCTTGCGGCAGGCGAACACCAGCGCATCCTGGGTCACTTCCCAGAATGGCTTGTAAGTCGAGCACAAGGTGCGCAATTGCGAATACTCGATCTGCTTGGCACGCCACTGCTCGGCCAACATCGCCCCCTTGCCGGGGAAATGCTTTTCGGCCGGCGCCGCTATCGAATATACGTCGAACAGCGTGCCGTAAGCGTCGAACACCACTGCCTGGATCGCCATAGTCAAATCACAATAAACGCTTGCTATCGGAATTCAAGTATATTGACTATTAATTCAATAAAACCGCAGCTTTTATCACTTGATCTTTGCGTTTTAGTCACAGATAAACAGTAAAATCGCCCCATGGATCAATTCAAGCAAATCTCCACCTTCGTCGAAGTCGTCGCCAAAGGCAGCCTCTCGGCCGCCGCCCGTGCCGAAGGCATTGCGCCGGCGATGATAGGACGGCGCCTCGATGCGTTGGAGGAGAGGCTGGGCGTCAAGCTCTTGCAGCGGACCACGCGCAAGATCGCCCTCACCCACGAAGGCACGGCCTTCCTGGAGGATTGCCAGCGCATCCTCGCGGAATTGGCGGAAGCCGAATCGGCCGTATCGGAGCGCAGCGCGCATGCCACCGGGCACCTCTTGATTTCCGCCCCGGCCGGCTTCGGCCGTCAGCATGTCGCCCCTTTGATGCCTTCGTTCCTGGCCGAGCACCGCGACCTGACCCTGACCTTGAATTTGAATGACCGCGTAGTCGATCTGATCGGCGAAGGCATCGATGTGGCGATCCGCATCGCCGACCTGTCGGACTCGAGCCTGATCGGCGTCAAGCTGGCCGACAACAAGCGCGTGGTGGTGGCGTCACCAGCCTATCTCAAGCGTCACGGCACACCGCAATCGCTCGACGAACTGGCACGCCACAATTGCCTGGCCATGAGCAGCGAAGGCAGCCAGCGCGGCTGGACCTTTCGCCAGAACGGCAAGAACATCACCTTGAAAGTTGCGGGCAATATGGTGTGCAACGATGGCGCCGTGCTTCACGATTGGGCCATGGCCGGCCGCGGCCTGGCCTGGCGCTCGATGTGGGAAGTCGGCGCGGAAATCGAATCGGGCAAGCTCGTGACCGTGCTGGATGAATTTGCCGCGCCGGGCAACGATATCTATGCCGTATTTGCCCAGCGGCGCCACCTGCCGCTGCGCATTCGCGCCCTGGTCGAATTTCTGCGCCGCGCCTATGCGCAGCCGGAATACTGGGGAAGGCGTTAGCCTCCACCCAAGTATCAAGGCAAGACGATCTTCGCCACCGCTACGCCCGAGGTTACGCAGAGGGCAGATCAGGGACCGCACCGGGATGATGATTCCCGGCGAAAGGCCAATCACTTACGGCCAGGCGGATAAGAAACTGCTCGCCTGGCTGTTGCTGATTTACTGCACCGCCGGATACTGCACCGCTTGCACGTAGTTTGCCGTGTTGAAGTAACGCCTCGCCGCTTCCCTCAAGTCGTCCACCGTCACGTCATCGACGCGCTTTTCGAACGTCAACACGTTGGCCGGATCCGTACCGTAGAGCGTGGCATCCTGCAGGTAGTTTTCCCAATAGCTGTTGGTGCGCACATCGATATTGTGCTGTTCGAGCAGCGCGCGCTTGACCTTGTCGAGGTCGGCTTGCGACGGGCCGTTTTGCTTCATTTGATCGATTTCCGCGAACACGGCGGCGATCACCTTGTCAACGTTTTCCGGACCGCAAGGTAGCGAGGCATTGATCTGATAGTGCTCATATGGCGCACGCTCCAGGGCGCCGCTCATTCCGCCGCCATAGATCAGCGACATCTTTTCGCGGATGTCGTCGATGATCTTGATGTTGATGGCTTCTATCATCATGTAGAAATGCGTATTCTCGGCCAGCGAATACTTGGCCGGGCCGGTGAAGGTCAGGCTCACCGAACTCTTCGGTTCGCTGCCGACGCGTACATCCTTCTTGACCACGCCGGCAACCGGGCGGACCCCGAGGTCGCGGTACTTCACCGGGACGGGCGCCGCAGGCAGGCCGGCCAGGTAAGTTTCCAATAGCGGCTTGATCTTGTCGACATCGAAGCTGCCGACGAAGATGAAGGTCAAGCCGTAAGCGCTGCCGAAACGCTCCTGGAAGATTGCGGAAGCGCGGCCCATGTCGATCTTGGCGAAATCTTCCGGCTTGGGGATATGGCTGGCGCGCGGGTTATTGTCGTACAGCGTCGCTTGCAGGCTGTCGGTGAAGACCGCTTCGGGGCGCGACATGCTATTGCGCGCACTGTCCTG
>DASVYZ010000421.1:0-4394 GCA_036391935.1 Burkholderiaceae bacterium
GTCGGAGACGACGTAACAGGCCAGGCCGCCACGTTGCGCGCTGCCGTGTGCATCCTGGTTGCTCTGGCGGTCGCCGATGTTCGTGACCTGGGCCGACTTCAGCCCCAGCACGCGATCGGCTGACACTTCATTTGCCATCATGCTCCTCGCCGCGGCTGCGCTCGATTTCCTTTTCGTAGGCTTTCAGGAAAGCCTTGCCGAACAGCTTTTGATAATCCTTTTGCGCTTCCTTGTTGATTTCTTCGAAGATGGCGTCGTACTGATCCCACATCTTGGCCTTGCGGTGCAGAGGCACGACGGCGTCGATGAAGGTGGGCGACTTGATGCGCTCTTCGAGCGCCTTTGGGTTGAAGCGCTTGAGCACTTCGCTGATGGCGCCGTTCATGCCGGCGATCATGCCGCTCTGGTGCGCATGCAAATCCGCGAAGGCATCCTGCATCGCTTCGGCGGGCCCCATGAAGCCCGGCATCTTCTTGCGCAGCATCTGGGTCAGCACGGTTTCGCTGTCGGAGAGGAACTTGAGCGGATTATTGTTGCGCACCACGACCATCGTGACGTCGGCCTTGACTTCGCGTTTGATCGATGCGCGCGTGGCCAACAGATCGAACGTACCCTTGATGGAAGTGGAGAGCAGTTTGCCCAGCATTTCCATGAATTCGGGCGTCAGCCCGGCATTCAAGCTCACGCCGGGAATGCCGGCGCCTTTGAGAAAGGCTTGCATCAGCGCCTCATGTTCGGCGGACATGGATGCCTCGTCCCCTGCATCGGCATTCTTGTCCGCCTGCGCCTCGACGGCGCCCACCGCCTGGCGCTTGCGTTCGGCGCTGGATTCGGACTTCTTTTGATGCAGTTCGGCGAGATTGGGGATGGTGCGGGCAGCCGGCGCCGGCATCTCCTCGCGCAGCGGTTCGCTTACCGGCTTGGGCACCGCCTTGGGCCCGCTTTGCACTTCCTGCAGCGTAGGCGGAAAATTCACTTCCGGCCAATCCTGCTGGCCGGCAGCGGCATTGCCGTCGACAGCAACCAAGTGCGGTTCGGCACGCAGGATGTACAGGCCGATCTGCATTTCGTCGCCGGCGTTGAAAGCGTATTCGCGATCGAATTCAAGCTCCTTGCCGTTCAGCAGAATCGGGCTGGCCTGGCTCAAATTGGTGATCGTATGGTGCGAGCCGTCGCTCTTGACCGAAGCTTGCACGCGCGAAATCAGGTTCTTGGGGTCGGGCAGGACGAAGAAGTTTTCGTCGCTACGTCCGAGGGTGCCGCCTTCGCGGCCGAAAACGGCCGACAGCGGGGTCAGCGATGCCTGGTTGTTATAGGATACCGCCGTCAATTTAATCATTCACATCGCTCCGAAAGCCAATGAATCCGA
This sequence comes from Burkholderiaceae bacterium, assembly GCA_036391935.1. Classification (GTDB taxonomy): domain Bacteria; phylum Pseudomonadota; class Gammaproteobacteria; order Burkholderiales; family Burkholderiaceae_D; genus PKWO01. The sequence continues at coordinate 1,370 of DASVYZ010000421.1, forward strand.
GGGTGCGACCTGCGGCCGGGCCACACCGATTCCATTGTAGCCAATCCAGCAATTAAAAAATATCCGCCCAGATAATGCTAGTGTGCAAATTCACAAGTGTTGCATAAAAGAATCATATAGCATTTCTTGCGATTGTCATACTTGATTCATTCAGCAACGGTGTGTCAAGTTGAATAACATACCATCACTACCGGAAGTCAAGCTGGATTTGGCCGGTCTGCAGAGGGAAATTGGACTGAAGGTTGATATGAATGAGCGTCGGCGCTGTTGTTTTTCGCCGACTGTGTCATTGTCGATGCCTACTCGGCGGTATTGCGAACTTCGATTTCCAAGCCGCCGAATTGCTCGCCCAGCTCCTTGGCGGTCTGCTCCGCCAGTTCGATGCTGGGAAATTTGCGGCCATCGAGGTGGGTTGCCACCATGGCCGGCTGGCCTTCACCGTCCACGCCGAGATAAGCACCGTCGCCGACGGCCGAATTCTTGGATCGGAGCAGGTAATAGGTTGTGCTTGCCATCATCATTCCTTCCATCCACATGGTTGTTGTCGCCAAGGACATAGGGGCACGGCGCAGGCAAACGCGCGCCGGGCCATCCATTACTCGGATTCAATTCTATCCGCCGGGTTCCCGCACCGGTTTCCAAGATTTGCGACTGCAGTCAATTTTCACACCGTTTTCATACCGTTATGGAATTATTTTCTGCTCCGCCTGTCACACCAAGACACATCGCTTCCCGTGGGAAGGCGGCGGTTTGCGCCGCACCAGGAGGATAAGCCACGATGCGCACAGCAAAAATAATTTCCCTCGGCATAGCCGGCCTCGTTTTCGGCTTGATTGTGCTGCTGGCGGCCTGCGCAGCCTTCATTTATTACTATGACTGGAGCCGGGCGCGGCCGGAAATCAACAGCGCGGTCAGCGCCAGGCTTCATCGCCGGTTTTCCATCAACGGCCCGCTCGCCGTGACCTGGTCGCGCGATGCGGATTTGCCGGGTTGGCGCGCCTACGTCCCCTGGCCGCACGTCGACATGCAAGACGTGACACTGGCCAATCCGGACGCGATGCGATCGGAGGCCGGCCCCAACCTTGCCGCAGCCGACAGGATCGCCTTCTCGGTCGATCCGGCGGGCTTGCTCGATCGGCAGATCAAATTGCCCGCGTTGGTGTTCGACCGCCCGCAAGCCAGCCTGATGCGCAATACCGACGGCGCCAACAACTGGACGCTCGACCTCGGCAGCGGCCCTTCGCTTTGGCACCTCGCTGTACACAAGATCGTCATCAACAACGGCCATGTCGAACTGCGGGACGAGCCGAAAAAACTTGTCGCCCGCGCTACGTTCGATACGATGGACGACGGCAGCCCGGAAGGATATGGTTTCCTGTGGAAGATCGACGGCAGCTTCAACAGGGCCGACATCAAGGGGCAAGGCAAAGCCGGCGGCATGCAAGCCATCGAGCGTGCGGTGCCTTACCCGCTTGAAGCCTCCATGAAGGTCGGCAAGACCAGCGTCGATCTGAAGGGCACGCTGACCAGGCCGACCGATCTCGCGGCGCTCGACCTGCATATGAAGCTCTCAGGCGGCAGCATGGCCGACCTGTTTCCGCTGACCGGCATCACCCTGCCCGAGACGCCGCCGTTTACCACGCGGGGCCATTTGATCGGTACGCTGGACAAGCGCGGCGGCGTGTGGGAATACGACCATTTTACCGGGCGCGTCGGCGACAGCGACTTGTCCGGCAGCATGCACTATGAATCGGCCGGAGAGCACGACCGGCCACGCCCGCTGCTCGAAGGTACGCTGGTTTCCAATCTGCTGCGCTTCAAAGACCTCGGTCCGGTGGTCGGGGCCGACAAGCCGCGCGAGATCGAAACAGCAAGCGGCAAGACCGTTGTCGAGAACGGCAAGGTGCTGCCGACGGCGAACTTCAAGTTCGACCGCTGGCGCGCCATCGATGCGGATGTGTCCTTCACGGGACGCAAGATCATCACGGAGAAGAAGCTGCCGCTGGACAATCTCGTCACGCACATCGTGCTGCGCGACGGCACGCTCTCGCTCCTGCCGCTGCAGTTCGGCGTGGCCGACGGACACCTGACGTCGAACGTCAAGCTGAACGGAAACGGCAGCGACATCAAGGCCGACATGGACGTCTCGGCGCGCCATTTGAAGTTGAACAAGCTGATGCCGGATTTCAAGCCGATGCAGACGAGCCTCGGCGAAATCAATGGCGACGCCAAACTCAATGCCGACGGGGACTCGGTTGCCGGTCTCCTGGGTACGTCCAATGGTGAAATCAAGCTGCTGGTGAACCAGGGCACGATCAGCAAGCTGCTTTTGGAGGAGTCCGGACTCAATGTGATCAATATCCTGCTGGTCAAGCTGTTCGGCGATTCGCAGGTGAAGCTCAATTGCGTGGCCGGCGATTTCCTTGTGACGCATGGCCTGATGCAGACGCACAACTTCCTGGTCGATACCGACGACACACGCATAGGCGTGAGCGGCGCGGTGAACCTGGCCAAGGAATCTCTCGACTTGGTCGTGCAGCCGGAGAACAAGAAATTCCGCCTGATATCGCTGCGCACGCCGGTCTACGTGGACGGCACCTTCGCCGATCCCCACGTCGACGTGGATCGCGGCAAGCTGGCGCTGCGCACCGGCGGCGCCATTGCGCTGGGCGTATTGACGCCGCCGGCGGCGCTCTTGCCGCTGGTCGATGTCGGGCCGGGCAAGGACAGCGATTGCGCCAAGGCGATGCGCGAAGCCGAAGCCAAGCCGAAAATCGAGGCGCCGCATAAGCGATAGCAACGCGGCGTCAGACAAGACGGCCCCGCTTGGGCTTGTCCCGTTCCGGTACAATGGCGGATCGTCTCGTTTCGTCTTTTGTACCCCATCCCTCATGTTGCATTCCCACAAAGTCCGCTTGCCGGCAATTGCCGCCGAAATGCGCTCGCTATGGCAATTGGCTTGGCCCATGCTGGTCGGCCAGCTAGCCACGGTAGGCATGGGCGTATCCGACGTCGCCATGACCGG
>DASVYZ010000422.1:0-4453 GCA_036391935.1 Burkholderiaceae bacterium
AGGCGGTTGTCGCGGTAGAACTGCTCGACATTATATTCTCGCGTGTAGCCGTAGCCGCCATGCACCTGGATCGCCAGGCTGTTCGCTTCCAGGCACCATTGCGAGGGCCAGGATTTGGCGATCGGCGTCAGCATGTCGAGCAATTGCGTGGCGGCGCGGCGCGCCTCTTCGGTTTCGGCAGTACGTTCCTCGTCGACCAGGCGCGAGCAATACATGATCAAGCCAAGCCCGCCTTCGACGTAGGCCTTTTGCGCCAGCAACATGCGCTTGACGTCGGTGTGCCCAATGATGGCGATCTGCGGCTGCGCCGGGTCCTTCGCCTGCGGGTGGCGGCCCTGCGGCCGTTCGCGTGCGTATTCGAGCGCATGCAAATAACCCGTGTAGCCGAGCATGACGGCAGACAAGCCGACGCCGATGCGCGCCTCGTTCATCATGTGGAACATGTAGGCCAGACCCTTGTGCTGCTCACCCACGAGATAGCCGACTGCGCCGGGTTTGCCGCCGGGCTTGAACTTGCCCTCGCCGAAATTGAGCAGGCAGTTGGTCGTGCCCCGATGGCCCATCTTGTGGTTCAAGCCTGCCAGCACCACGTCGTTGCGCTCGCCGACCGAACCGTCGGCATTGACCAACTTCTTCGGCACGATGAACAGCGAGATGCCCTTCACGCCCGGAATCAGTTTGCCGTCCGCCCCCGGTATCTTGGCCAGCACGAGGTGGACGATGTTTTCCGACAGCTCATGCTCGCCGGCCGAGATCCACATCTTGTTGCCCTTGAGCCGATAGCTGCCGTCCGGCTGCGGCTCGGCACGCGTCGTGATGTCGGACAGGCTCGATCCGGCTTGCGGCTCCGACAGGCACATGGTGCCGAAGAAGCGCCCGGCCATCATCGGCTTGACGAAGGTATCGATCTGCTCGGGCGTGCCGTATTTCACTAGCGTGTTGGCATTGCCTATGGTGAGGAAGGTATAGGACGACGTGCCGACGTTGGCGCCGGTGAAGTAAGCAGACACGGCCTTTTCCACCATGGACGGCAATTGCATGCCGTCCAGCGCATAGTCCTGCCCGGCCGCAATCAAGCCCGCTTCGCAGTACGCGTCGAGCGCGATCTTGACCTCGGGGATAATGTGGACGGTTTCACCGTCGAAATGCGGTTCCTGCTGGTCGTTCTTCTTGCAGTGCGGAACATACAAGTCTTCGGCCATGCGTTCGGCCATATCCAGCGTCGCGTTGAAGGTTTCGCGCGAGTGGTCGGCGTAACGTTCGCGCGATGTCAGCGCTTCGGCGTCAAGCCACTCATAGAGCATGAATTCAAGATCGCGCCGGGAGACGATTTTCGATGCCATAGGCTACCTCGGGAGCAATGAATAGACGTGTGCCGCCGCGCCTCAAACCATGACCGGGAAGAAGCGAGGCATCGCAAACTGGAAAATCAGACGACTTCGAACAGGCCCGCAGCACCCTGGCCGCCGCCGATGCACATGGTGACGACGACATACTTGGCACCGCGGCGCTTGCCCTCGATCAACGCATGGCCGGTCAGGCGCGCGCCCGACACGCCGTAGGGATGGCCCACCGCGATGGCCCCGCCATTGACGTTCAAACGGTCCATCGGAATGCCCAGCTTGTCGGCGCAATACAGCACCTGCACGGCAAAGGCTTCATTCAATTCCCACAGGCCGATGTCCTCGACCTTGAGGCCGGCCTTCTTCAAAAGCTTGGGTACGGCGAATACCGGGCCGATACCCATTTCATCGGGCTCGCAGCCGGCGACGGCAAAGCCGCGGAAGATCCCGAGCGGCGTCAGGCCGCGCGACTCGGCAAGCTTGGCGTTCATGACCACGGCCGCCGAGGCGCCGTCGGAGAATTGGCTGGCGTTGCCGGCCGAGATCACGCCGCCGGGCACGGCCGAGCGGATCTTCGAGACACCTTCATAAGTGGTATCGGGGCGGATGCCTTCGTCGGCGGCAATCGTCACTTCACGCGACAGCAGCATGCCGCTTTCCTTGTCGGCCACGCCCATGACAGTGGTCATCGGCACGATTTCATCGTTGAACTTGCCGGCGGCTTGGGCGGCGGCGGCGCGCAACTGGCTTTGCACGCCGTATTCATCCTGGCGTTCGCGCGAAATGCCGTAGCGCTTGGCCACCATCTCCGCCGTCTGCAGCATGGGCCAATAGACTTCGGGCTTGTGTTTGTCGAGCCAGGTTTCGACGATCATGTGACGGTTCGCTTCCTGCTGCACGCAGGAGATGGATTCGACGCCGCCGGCAACATAGATGTCGCCCTCGCCCGCGATCACCCGCTGTGCGGCAGTCGCAATGGTCTGCAGGCCGGAGGAACAGAAGCGGTTGATGGTCATGCCTGCGGTCGTCACCGGGCAACCGGCGCGCAGCGCGATCTGACGCGCGATATTGCTGCCCGTGGCGCCTTCCGGCGTGGCGCACCCCATGACCACGTCTTCCACTTCTGCGGCTTCGATGCGCGCGCGCTTGATGGCTTCGGCCACGACATGGCCGCCCATGGTGGCGCCATGCGTCATATTGAAGGCGCCCTTCCAGGACTTGGCAAGGCCGGTACGGGCGGTGGATACGATGACGGCGTCGGTCATGTGAGTCTCCTATCGATGTTTTGAGCCCGGACGCTGCCGCCCGGGACGGGATGCGATGCCCACTGTTTTTCTGGCTTGCGGGCGGTTTTTGCTTATTTAAAATATCAGCATAACACAATTTTAGAACGGTCGTTCGCAAAATATTTCAGGTTGCAACGCACCATCGAAAGTGCAATTTTGCAAGCAACGTGTAAGGAATGCTTAGCAAACTGCCAGCGTGGCATACGCCGCTCATAAACCAACAAAGGAGACATGCATGGCAACTGCACAAGCTGCTGCACGCGGGCTCACCACCGAGGAAAAAAAGGTCATTTTCGCCTCCTCCCTCGGCACGGTGTTCGAATGGTACGACTTTTACCTCTACGGCTCCTTGGCCGCGATCATCGCCAAACAATTCTTTTCAGGCGCCGATCCCACCACGGCCTTCATTTTTGCCTTGCTGGCATTTGCGGCGGGCTTCATCGTGCGCCCCTTCGGCGCATTGGTATTCGGTCGCCTGGGCGACATGATCGGCCGCAAATATACCTTCCTGATCACTATCCTGATCATGGGCAGCTCGACCTTCCTGGTCGGCATCCTGCCCTCGGCCGGCAGCATCGGCATCGCCGCGCCCATCATCCTGATCTCGCTGCGCATCCTGCAAGGCTTGGCGCTGGGCGGAGAGTATGGCGGTGCGGCTACGTATGTCGCCGAGCATGCGCCTGAAGGCAAGCGCGGCAATTTCACGTCCTGGATCCAAACCACCGCAACGTTGGGGTTGTTCCTGTCCTTGATCGTGATCCAGGTCACGCGCATGTCGATCGGCGAAGAAGCCTTTGCCGATTGGGGATGGCGCATCCCCTTCCTGATCTCGGTATTCCTGCTGATGGTGTCGGTGTGGATCCGCCTCTCGATGAACGAGTCGCCGGCTTTCGCGAAGATGAAGGCCGAAGGAAAAACCTCGAAGGCGCCGATTTCCGAGGCATTCGGGCGTTGGAAGAATTTGAAGTACGTCATTCTGGCGTTCTTCGGGTTGACCATGGGTCAGGCCGTCGTCTGGTATGCGGGGCAGTTCTACGCCCTGTTCTTCCTCACGCAAACGCTCAAGGTCGACGCCCAGACTGCCAACTTCCTGATTGCCGGCTCGCTCCTGATCGGCACGCCGTTCTTCATCGTATTTGGTTCGCTGTCCGACAAGATCGGCCGCAAGATGATCATTATGGCCGGCTGCATCCTGGCCGCGCTGACCTATTTCCCGATCTTCGGCGCACTGACCCACTTCGCCAATCCGGCTCTGGAAACTGCATTGACCAAGGCTCCGGTGGTCGTGACGGCCGATCCGGAACGCTGCCAGTTCCTGTTCAACCCGACCGGCACGAAAAAATTCACCTCCTCCTGCGACATCGCCCGTACGGTACTATCCCAGTCCTCGGTGGCTTACGTGACCGTGGACGCTCCGGCCGGCTCGATTGCCTCCATCAAGATCGGCGAGCAGACGATCCAGGGCTATGACGCGACAGGCCTGCCGAAGGAGGAAATCGCCGCCAAGGACAAGGCATTCAAGAAGGAACTGGGCGACGCGATCAAGGCCGCAGGCTATCCGACCAAGGCAGACAAGGGACAGATCAATTATCCGATGGTCTTGATCCTTCTCTTCATACTGGTACTTTATGTCACCATGGTGTACGGTCCAATTGCCGCCATGCTCGTCGAGATGTTCCCGACCCGCATTCGCTACACCTCGATGTCGCTGCCCTACCATCTGGGCAATGGCTGGATGGGCGGCTTGCTGCCGACCTTCTCGTTTGCCCTGGTGGCCTACAAGGGCGATATCTACTACGGACTCTGGTATCCGATCATCATTGC
>DASVYZ010000423.1:0-1577 GCA_036391935.1 Burkholderiaceae bacterium
CAATCCCCTGCTGCTGGCGGCCATGAATGACGTCGACGCGAAAGATTCCGGCCTGGCATCCGGCGTGGTCAACACCGCGTTCATGATGGGTGGCGCGCTGGGGCTGGCTATCCTGGCCAGCATTGCCGGCGCCGCAACGCAACATGCGCTCGCCATCGGGCAGAACGACGCTTCCGCACTGGTGGCGGGCTACCACCTGGCCTTCCTTGTCGGCGCGTTGTTCGCCTTGATCGCCGCGCTGTTGAGCGCCGCGTTGATGCGCGCCCGACAAGCCGCGCCCGGCGCGGGCGAGACGGCGCAAAGCCGTCCTTGAACCGGCGCTCACTCACGCCGATCCGGCGCCGTTTGCCACTGTTCCGACCAATGCACCAAAGGCAACAAGACTTGCGTCAATGACTCGCCCTGAAGGCTCATGATGTAACCGCCTTCTTCGCCCAATTCGACCAATCCCGCCTCACGCAAGTCCTTTAGCCTTTGATTGAGCACGGTCGGCGACATGCCGCCGCAATGCTGTTGCAATTCGCGGAACGTCAAGGCGCCGCCGCGCAACTCCCACATGATGCGCAAGACCCAGCGCCGCCCCAGCAGGTCGAGCAAGGCCATGATGGGCCGGCCTGTCGTGGAGCCACGCACAGCCTTTCCCGGCAATGGAGTCGCCATATTTTCCTTTCGCCACAAAAATCGGAGCAAGATAAATCCGTTTACGCTACACTTTTAGTAGCATTCTACCCCTTAGGAGATCGCCATGCAGCAAGCCCGCATAGTCCCGCTCAACCCGCCCTACGACGCCGAAACGGCCGCCGCCTTGCAAGCCGTCATGCCGCAGGGCATGGAACCCTTGAAACTGTTCCGCACCCAGGCGCGCAACCTGCGCGTGTTCAAGCGCATGGCAGCAGGCAATCTGTTGGACAAAGGTTCGATTTCCCTGCGCGAGCGGGAATTGCTGATCCTGCGAACCTGCGCGCGCTGTGGCGCCGAATACGAATGGGGGGTGCACGTGGCACTGTTCGCCGAACGCGCCAAGCTCGATCAAACCGCACTTGCGGCAACCTTGGAGCAAGGCACAAGCGCCGGATTGACGGAGCCGGAGCGGCTCTTGCTGCGCGCCGCCGATGCCTTGCACGACAGCGCCGATCTTCCCAACGCCTTATGGCAGGAATTGGAGAAGCACTATAGCAGCGAGCAATTACTGGAAATCATTGCTCTGGTGGGCTTCTACCACGCGATTTCCTTCGTGGTCAACGCGACGCGCGTGGAACTCGAACCTTTCGCGCCGCGATTTCCGGTGAAATAAAAAACACCGGCACATGGATCATGCCGCCGAAACGACATGCGCCCTGTCAATCGCAATAATTCTTTTGTCCATTTTTCGATCCCCCCTTCGACGAGTCATTGCCCGAGGAGTTTGAGTTGCCGCCCGGTTGGCCATTGCCGTCGGACGTACTGCTGGAGCCCTGGCCGCCACTTTCCGTCCCCGTTACCGAGGTGTTGACGTAGGCGACGACATTGTTGCTGGCCTCCACCACTGGAGGCGCGTTAATCGGCGCAGGAGTCGGCGTCGGCGTCGGCGTCGGCGT
>DASVYZ010000424.1:0-5373 GCA_036391935.1 Burkholderiaceae bacterium
TGAGCGTTTTCATCTGAAGAACGATGCGGCTTTGTCGCGTGCTTTGGAAGTGACTCCTCCGGTGATTTCCAAAATCCGTCACAACAAGCTGCCGATCGGTGCTTCTTTGCTGATCCGTATGCACGAATTCAGCGAAATGAGCATCGCCGAGCTGCGTAACTTGATGGGTGATCGCCGCGGTCAATATCGCATCAGCGACAAGTATCCCGACAAGCGCCGTCTGGCTGGGCAGAATCCGAATCCGGGCATGACACCGCCCACGCCGCAAACCGGCTCGAACTGAGCACGGAAGCCGTAACCGAGGACAGCCCTTGCACGCGAGGGCTGTAGGCTCGTGTCATGTCAGCCTGATGGTGTGCCTTGTTCCGGGCGGACGGATCAGGATTGCGGGAAGCGGTTCGCCCCGAGCGAAATCGTGCTGCGCGTTCCCGTCTTGACCAGATGCGGCGGCAGGCTTTGCTGGGTATGGCGCCTGACCCAGAACGGCGAGGCCGGCCAACGCTGCTCCATCCGGTAATCGTCAAGCCGCTGTAGCAGGTGGTTGTCGAACTCCGCCTGTACCAATTGCGCATAGTCTTGCAAGCCCGAGCCTTGACGCTTCCCGAACTGGTCGCCGATCGTGCTTCCGGCTTGCAAGCCGAAGCGCAAGGCACGCAGTACGCCTTGTGAGCCCAGCGGGTCGATGCTGGCCGCCGCATCGCCCACGGCCAGCCAGTTCTTTCCCACGTAATTTGTCAGGTTGCGGGTATGCGCCGCGCGTATGCATACTTCCTTGGGCACTTCGCGCTTGTCGACGCGCGCATGTGTCTGCGGCGCGGCAGCGAGGTGTTTCTCCCATTCGGAGGGGGCGGACAATTGCAGCCGTTTGCTGATATCGGCATCGGTGATCACCGATACCGCCAGACGCAGCTCGTCGAGCGCGATCGAATACCACCAGCCGTGTTCAAATGCTTCGATGAGGCAAGCCTTGTCGGCCTTGCTGTTCTTGGCTGCGCCGCCGAGTTCGATGATGCGGGTCAGGGAGAGCAGGGAATCGTAGGCGGTTTGTGCGACGCCGATTTCGGAGGCGAACCGCGCGCCGCTGCCGCTGGCATCGACCACGAAGGACGCCGTGAGCGCGTGCGAGACGGCACCGGCGCCGGCATTCAATTGCCACATGCCCTTCGCGTCTTGCGTCACGCGCGATAGCGCGGCACGCATGAAGGCGGCCCCCGAAGCGGCCGCATAGCCGGCGAGCATGCTGTCGAAGCGGCCACGGTCCAGGTGCCATCCGCCGCTGGCGTCTACACCGGAGATCAGCCCCTTGACGGGCGAGTCTTGCCGCGCCGGGACATAGCGGTGGTTTTGTTCCAGAAAAAAATCGAACACCTCCAATTGCTGCAGCAAGGGAATCGCGTCGAGCGACAGTGTTTCGCCGGGCCGTCCCGGCTGGAAATCACTGGCTTCCAGCAGCAAGACCGAGAGGTGCGGGTGATGCTTGCGTAGTGACAGCGCGGTCGCCGCGCCTGCCGGCCCGGCTCCAATAACGACAACATCGAAGTGACGCATGCTTTCCCACCGGGAAGAAATCCGGCCGCCTTGACAGACAAGGCCTGCCGGTTACAGCAATTGGCGCCGACGCGCGGATGCGCAAGCCGGCCCGACCTAAAGTCAGATGGGTATGGTGAAGGTTTTTTGCCGAGTTTGCACCCTGTCGAGATTGACAGGTAGACAGAATCGCAAAGTTGCGCATGGAGGGGCCATGTAACATTGTCGTGCGGGCCGATGTGCCGACGCTTCGATTTTGCCGCTGGATCGATACGTCGAGTAAAATACTTGCCGTTAGGGAAAGTCTCTCGCAATCATTCGACAAGGAAACCTCCGGCATGACCCGCAAATATTCGGACATGAATCAGCACGACGCGCTCTACAAGGTGGCGCGCGCCTATCCGGGCGGGCTCGAAGCGTTGGCGCAAAAAATGGATATCTCAGTCAATGTGCTGCGCAACAAGCTGGCGCCCGGAATCGAATCGCACTATCCTTCGTTCGAGGAAGTGTCGCAAATCGTCGGGCTCTGCGCCGAAGCCGGCATGAAGGATGCACTGCTGCCCCTGCATGCACTTCTGGCGCGCCATGGCATGGCAGCCTTCGTCGTGCCGGAGCCGGAGCAGGTTTCCAATGACGATCTGTCGCAAACGGTATGCCGCGTCATGAGCCAGGTCGGCAGCGTTGCCGAAGTCGTATCCGACGCTTTGCTCGACGGCGTGATCACCGCCGACGAGGCCGACTTGATCGAGCGAGAATTCCAGGGGGCGCTGACGGCCTTGGGAGAGTGGCGCGCCCGTATCCGCGTGCGCGGCGGTCGGATTTGAATTCGTCTCCGGCTTTGGCTTCCAATCCGGCTGTTGCGACTCCCAGCCGCCGCGCCTTCTATTTGCGCGCCATTGCCGCGGTACTGCTGGCGAACCTGCTGTTTTCCTTCATGGACATGGCGCTAAAAGTGCTGTCCGGCCATTATCCTGCGATGCAGGTGGCCGCCTTGCGCGGTTTGACGTCGCTACCCCTGGTCTTTCCCTATATTGCATGGCGCAGGGCCTGGTCGGGCCTGTTCAAGGTGCGCTGGCCGCTGCACTTGCTACGAGGCGCTTTCGCCATCGGGATGCTGGTGCTGTATTCCTATGCCTTGCGCACCCTGTCGCTGTCCGCCGCCTTCGCGATTTGTTTTGTCGCGCCGCTGATCATCGCCGCGCTTTCGGTGCCGGTCTTGAAAGAAAGGGTGGATGCGGCGCGCTGGCGCGCGATCGTAGTCGGGTTTGTCGGCGTGCTCGTGATTTTGCGTCCTGGCTTCAGCCATTCATTTGGGCTGGCGGGCTTTGCCGCGCTCGGCACGGCGCTCCTCTATGCCTTCAACGCCCTTACCGTGCGGGTCCTGGCCAAGACCGATTCGATCGAGAGCATGGTGTTCTGGTTTGCCGTGCTCCTTGCTGTCGGCGCCGGTGCCTTGGCCATTCCCGAATGGATGCCCCTGCGGGCGCAAGACGCGCCGACTTTGGTTTGCCTGGCCGCGACAGGCTTTGCCGCGCAAATTCTGATTACCTATGGATATCGCCACGGCGAAGCATCGGCTGTCGCGCCGTTCGACTACACGGCGTTGGTGTGGTGCGCGGCGATCGATTGGGTGGTCTGGCAGACCTTTCCCGACGGCTATACGCTGGCCGGCGCCGCCGTGATCGTGGCCAGCGGCATTTACCTGGTGCGGCGCGAGACCCTGGTCGCGGAATGCGAGCATCCTTGATTTGATAGAAAAACCAAAACGATACGGAGTCAACCATGCATCTGAAGCAAAAGAAAATATTTTGTACCCTGACGCTGCTATTTGCCGCCGCGAGCGCGCCCGGCGTGGCGCTGGCGGGAAGCGGTACGGCCGACCTGCGTTACGAAGCCGTGGCCAGGGGCTTCATCGAAAAGCTGCTGAAGGCGCATCCGGAAACCGCCACCGGCCTGGGCGACCACCGCTACGACAGCCGCACCAGCGACTACACCACGAAGGGCGAACAGGCCGACCGCAAGCTCTACCATGACACCCTGGCCGCGCTCGAAGCGATTCCCGCCGCCGAACTGTCGCCCGACGATGCCGTCGATTCTGCCATCCTGCAAAACCAGTTGCACGCCAGCCTGTTCGACATCGAGGTGATGCATGTGTCGCAGCGCGAGCCGCTCAATTACAATCCCTCTCAGGGCATCTATCTGCTGCTCGCGCGCGACTACGCGCCTCTGAAGGAGCGGCTCGAAGCGGTGCGGGCGCGGCTGCTGGCGTTTCCGGCCATCGTGGCGGCGGCCAAGAAGAATCTGAAGAATCCGCCGCGCGTCTTCACCGAAACCGCGATCGCACAAAACAAGGGCGCCATCGCCCTGGTGCGCGAAGAGCTCGACGAATACCTGAAGCAGGAGCCTTCGATGCGTGCAAAGCTGGCGCCGGCACGCAAAGTAGCTGCCGCCGCGCTGGAAGATTACGGCCATTGGCTTGAGAACGACCTGTTGCCGCGTTCGAACGGCGACTTCCGCATCGGCGCCGAACATTTCCGCGAAAAGCTGCGCTATGCGCTCGATTCCGATCTGACGCCGGAACAGATACTGGCAGGCGCCGAATCCGAATTGCGGCGCACCCAGCAAGCGATGTATGAAACGGCGCTTCCGCTGTATCGCAGCTATTTTCCCGGCAAGCCGACCGACGGCGTGGAGCGCAAGCTCATTATCCGCGCCGTGCTGGACAAGATCGCCGAAGCGCATTCCGACAATTCAAATATCGTGCCCAAGGCCAAGCAAAAGCTGGCCGAAGCCGGCGAATTCGTGCGCAGCCATCACTTGCTGACGCTGCCGCAAGACCCGATCCAGGTGATCGTGATGCCGGAATTCCAGCGCGGCGTCTCCGTGGCCTACTGCGATCCTTCCGGTCCGCTGGAAAAGAATGGCGCGACGTTCTACGCGATCTCCCCGACTCCCGCGGATTGGACGCCGGAACGCGCCGCCTCGTTCTTTCGCGAATACAACGACGCCATGCTGAACGACCTGACCGTGCATGAAGCCATGCCGGGCCACTACGTGCAGCTGGCGATCGCCAACAAGGTGAAGAAATCGACCAACGTGCGCGACTTGTTCAACAGCGGCACCTTCGTCGAAGGCTGGGCCACCTACGCCGAGCAATTCATGGCCGATGAGGGCTTCGGCGGACCGGAAACCAAGATGGAGCAGATGAAGATGCGCCTGCGCCTCATCATCAATTCCATGCTGGACCAGAAAATCCATGCCGGCAGCATGACCGAGCAGGAAGCCATGAAGCTGATGATGGATGAAGGCTACCAGGAGGAGGGGGAGGCCGCGGGCAAATGGCGCCGCGCGCTGCTGACGTCGACCCAGCTTTCGACCTATTTCGTCGGCAATATGGAATTGAATGCCTTGGCGCGCGACATGAAAGCCAAGACCGGCGACGACTGGCAAGCCGTGCATGACCGCATGCTCGCGCACGGTTCGATCGCGACCAAGTACATCCGCCGTTTGAGCGGATTAGGCCCCATGCAATAAAGCGGGGCAGGCTCTTAATGCACAGCGCCGCCAATCCCGTGATCGGCCGGCGCAGCGGTTTTTCAACAGCCTGCCAAGCCTACTTGCAGTTGTTGGGCAGGTAGGTCGGATCGATATTGGTGGCGTTGGCACCCTGCGCCACCATCTTGGGCGGGGCGGAGGCGTTGCCGCATACCCAGGCGATGGGCACGAGCGGTTCGCCCGGTACGACGGCCGGCCGGTAAGTCAGCACCTTGCCTCTCAAGGCCGGCATGGCGCGTTCGCTGAAGGTCACGTCGATCGCGCCATTGACGATCTGCACCGAACTGACGT
>DASVYZ010000425.1:0-2280 GCA_036391935.1 Burkholderiaceae bacterium
AAGGGCATACAACAATATGGCCAGCAAACCAGGGGAACGAAAGCTCCAGATCCTGCAGACTCTGGCGGCCATGCTGGAGAAACCTTCCGCGGAAAAGATCACCACCGCGGCGCTGGCGGCCCGGCTGGATGTCTCCGAGGCGGCGCTGTACCGCCATTTCGCCAGCAAGGCGCAGATGTTCGAGGGGCTGATCGAATTCATCGAGTCGACCGTGTTCGGCCTGATCAACCAGATTTCGACGCAGCAGGAAAACGGGCTGGCCCAGGCGCAAGCCATTGTCGGCATGCTGCTCAATTTCGCCGAGCGCAATCCGGGCATGACGCGCGTGATGATAGGCGACGCGCTGATCAATGAAGACGAGCGCTTGCAGGCGCGCATGAACCAATTCATCGAACGTATCGAACTGGCGCTGAAGCAATCGCTGCGTGTCGCGGTGACGCAGGGGCAGGCAGAAGAAGCCGGCGTCGCCCTGCGCGCCAACATGCTGGTGGCCCTTGTGCTCGGGCGCTGGCAGCGCTATGCCAAGAGCGGTTTCAAGCAAAGCCCTTCGGAACACGCGCAAGCCCAGCTCGCCATATTGCTGTCTTGATCCATGACCGACGCTGCAGTCTTTGCGCTGTGCGACGACAGCGGCGCCTCCGACACCGCTCCGCGTTCGCGGCTTTATACGGGTTATCTCGGCCAGCTGCGCTGTGAAACGGCGGCCGACCTGCCGCGCGTGCTGGCCGCCATGCAGCAAGCCTTGGCGCAAGGGCAGCATGCGGTTGCGCTGCTTTCCTACGAACTCGGCGCGAGCCTGCAAGGCGTGCAGAGGCGATCGTCCGATGCCTTCACCAGCACCATCCTGCTGTTTGCCGATTGCAGGTTTCTCTCGTCCGAGCAAGCCGACGCCTGGCTGGCGCAGCATGAAGACGCGGCCCATCCTGACCCTGCGGCCGGCGTGGCGGGAATCGCGAATAGCGTCAGTGAAGCGCAATTCCATGCTGCGCTTGAGCAAGTGCATCGCTATATCGAAGCCGGCGATACGTATCAGATCAACTACACCTACCGGCTCGACTTCGATGCCTATGGCGGCATCCATGCCTTGTATCGGCGCCTGCGCCGGCGCCAGCCCGTGCCCTACGGCGCATTGATCGCCTTGCCCGATGGCGGCGCGGTGCTGTCGCTTTCGCCGGAACTGTTTATCCGCCATGAGGCGGGCCGCCTTACTGCGAGGCCGATGAAGGGCACGGCGCCCGCCACGGGCGATGCTGAAGAAGATGCGCGCCGCGCCCAGGCATTGTCTGCCGACCCCAAGAACCGCGCGGAAAACCTGATGATCGTCGACCTGTTGCGCAACGACCTGGGACGCGTGGCACAGACCGGCACGGTGACGGTTCCCCAACTGTTCGACGTCACGCGTTTTGCCGGCGTGCTGCAAATGACGTCGACCGTGGAAGCAGCCTTGCCGGCGGAAACCGAGTTGCATGATGTGCTGGCCGCGCTCTATCCCTGCGGCTCGATCACAGGGGCGCCAAAGCGGCGCAGCATGGAAATCATCGCCGGGCTTGAAAGCACGCCGCGCGGCTTGTACACCGGGGCGATCGGCTGGTTCGAGCGGGCGGAGGAGGGCAGGCGCGTCGGGGACTTTTGTCTCTCGGTGCCGATCCGCACCATGGTGCTGCAGCCGGTGCGGGAAGGCATGCAATCCCTGCGCCGGGGCCGCATGGGCGTGGGCGCAGGTATCGTCTACGACAGCGACGCTCGCGAGGAATACGAAGAATGCGCCCTCAAGGCGCGTTTCCTGACGGGCTTGCCGCAGCCGTTTTCCTTGTTTGAAACCATGTATGCGGAACGCGGCGCCGGTTGCCGCCATGTCGAGCGGCATCTGCGAAGATTGCAGGCTTCGGCCAAATATTTCGGTTTCATGCAAAGTGAGGAGGAGGTTCGTGCCGCGTTACATGCCGCCTGCGGCGGGCTGGAACGGGGGCCGCATCGTCTGCGTCTGGTTTTGCATCCCGATGGCCGCATCGAGGTCACGCATGCGCCGCTTTCGGCGATGGCCGGCCCGGTGCGCGTATTGCTTTCGGAACGTCCGCCAGGTGTGGATGAATTGTTTTTACGCCACAAGACCACGGTGCGCAGCGACTACGATTCCGGATGGCGCGCTGCCGAAGCGCAGGGTGCATTCGATACGCTGTTCTGTAATGCGCGCGGCGAGGTTACCGAAGGGGGGCGCAGCAATCTGTTCGTCAAGCTCGGCGGACGCTGGATCACGCCGCCGCTGTCTTGCGGCGTGCT
>DASVYZ010000426.1:0-8120 GCA_036391935.1 Burkholderiaceae bacterium
TAGCACCGCTACGACGCGTCGCTGCGCATCCGGAAAAATAATCAGCCGGGCACAACCACGTTCGAGACCGATACCGCATAGTCGCGGAAGCCCATCTTGAGATAAAGCCGGTGCGCGACTTCGTTGTGGCACATCACGTGCAGGAAAGGCGTCTCGCCGCGCCGCACGGCCTGCGCGATCACCTTCGCCATCAAACGCCGCGCCAGGCCGCGCCCCTGAAAATCCGGATGGGTGCAGACGCCGCTGATTTCGCGGAATTCGCCGGCCGTGGCGCGTTCGCCTGCCATGGCGGCCAGCCTGCCGTCGATGAAGCAGCCGAAATATTCGCCCAATTCCATGGTGCGCGGGCCGAATGGGCCGGGCTTGGTCAGGGCTGCCAGTTCCACCGCCTGCGCGACATGTGCCGGCTTCAGCGGCACCAGATCGCCGTCTTCGGCCGGCGCCGGTGCCGGCGCATCCCAGACCATGCGGTACATCTTCGCTTCGGCGACGATCTTCCAGCCGGCCGCCGTCTCGTCGTTCCAGCAACTGACGTAGAACTGTTCACCGGGCGTGCAGTACGGCAGCAACGAAGCGAAATCGGGCCGCGCCTGATCGGCGAATGCAACGATGGGGGAGAAGCCCTGCGCATAGCGGCGCGCCGTCGCGCTGCCGCTGGTAAATGCGGCATGGGGGCCGTTCATGGCATGCCAGAAAATATTGTCGAGCAAAGAGGTCACGGAATCATCGAGGCGTTATGGGGTCCGTGCAGTATAAATCAGAGCAACGGGTCCACGACCCGATGCAGCGATTCGGCGTTCCATGCCGGTTGCTTGTCGAGCCAGCCGTCGTAGGCCAGCTTGCCGTCGCGCGCAATGACGAAGCTCACGGGAATGCGCCAGATTCGGCCATAGCCGCCGGCCCAGGGGCTGCCGAGCAAACCGACCGGGAAAGACAGGCGGGCGGCGATCTTTTTCACGTCGCTCATCAATTCCGGGCCATCGAGCGCGAAGCCGAGCACGCGCATGCCGCGCGCGGCATTGGCTTCGGCATAGGCGGAAAGCAGCGGCAATTCATCCTGGCAAGGCTCGCAATACGAAGCCCAGAACGTGACCAGCACAACCTGTCCCTGCAAATCGCGCGTGGCAATCTTCTTGCCGTCGAGCGTATTCAAGACCAGTGGCGGCGCCGGCTGGCCGACGTGCAAATCATTGGCCCGTGCCGGCAGCGCCAAGGCTGCACCCGCGCCCAGCATGGCGCGCAGCAGGGCGCGGCGCTGCCGTCGGTATTGCTCACCGCTCATGCCCTTCATGCCATTGGCCCTCGTCAAAAGCTGTAGCTTACCCCAGCCGTGGCGGTCCAGCGTGGAAACAGCTGGTAGCCCTGCAGGTTGCTGTACACCGGCAATTGCACGAAGCCATAGACTTGCAGCTTGTCCGCCGCAGCCCAGGAAAAGCCGGGACTGACGTAAGCAGCGGTGCCGGCGCTATCGCCGACGTCGGCCAGGGCGCCCTGGTCGCCGGTGCGATGGGTGATATTGACCTGCACTTGCGGCACGAGCAGCGGCGAGCCTTCGTAGCGCAAACCGAACGAGACCGTCGCCAGGTTGCCGGGGCGATAATCGGCGCCTTGCCGGTCCAGCATGTGCGACACGGCGGCCTGGAATTGCGCATTGGCGAAGGCGTCGAAATCCTGGCTCACAGGCTGGAAATAATAAGCGCCCATGATCAAATCGGTGCTGCCGGTGCCGGGGTCGAGGCTGGTATCGAGCAAATTGCCGGGTGAAGCATTGCGCGCATTCGGCCCGGTCGAAAACGCCACAGGATTGCGCCCCACGGTACCCGTTGCGTCGGCATTGGGGCCGCCGTAGCGCCCGGTCGGCAGCTTGATGCCGGCTTGCAGGCCAAGTGCGTGATTCGGCAGAATGCCCTGATAGTTGACGAGGAATTTGACGTCGCCCAGGCCCGTTGCCGTGGCGCCGCTCAGCTGCCCGGGCGTCAGGGGGTTGCCGGCCGCGCCGTAAGTTGTGTGGCCGCGGTCGATATAGGGCACCAGCAGCCGGAAATTCCAGTTGGCGTCCGCCGCATAGCCGATGCCCAGCGTGGTGTAGCGGTTGAGCGTGTCGCGCTCGACTTCCTGACTGCCGCCGGCATCGTTGATCGCCGCCACGCGGGCCGCTGCCACCGCACTGGTTCCATTGCGCAATTGGCTTTGGTCGAGGTAATCGTACTCCAGGCTCACGCGCCAGCCGGAAGCCGTGGTCAACCCGGTTGCCGCATCGCTGGTCAGCGAGCAGCCGCAGGTTGCGCAAGCCGCGGCCGGCAAGGAAGCCGTGCCCAAGGCGCCTGCCGCAAAGGCCAGCGCCGCCATCTTCTTATTCATTGCATCACGCCCAAAATCGCAAGATATCGAATTACCGGGCGCAATTGTAGAAGATAGGGCCGTTCACGAAAATGTGGCAATTTGTCGCACCTGCGCCGCATAGCCGAGGCGGACGGAATGGCGGACGATTTGCGCGAAGCGGGCCAGCACGCCGGCTGCGACCGGCGTGTCCAGCACCGCGGCCTCGATTTCGCCCGCATCGCCGCCCTGCCTCGCAATCAAGGGCGCGAGGTGGCGCGCATAGGCGCGCATGGCCACGGCGCTGAATTCGGGATGGAATTGCACGCCCCAGGCACAAGCGCCGATGCGAAAGGCATGATGCGCATCGAAACCGTTGGCAGCCAGCAGGACCGCGCCGGGCGGCAGGCGCAGGGCCGACTGCTGGTGCACGGTCTGGGCAAAAAAGGTTTCGGGCAAGCCGCCGAACAAGGCATCGTCCACAGCCAGGCGCCGGATCTCTTGCGTGCCGATTTCCATGCCGCGCGGGTGATAACCGGCTTCGCCGCCCATCGCATGCGCCAGCAACTGGTGGCCGTAGCAAATGCCCAGGAGCGGCACTTCGGCCTCAACCAACTTTGCCAGCCAGGCCGCGCTCGCCTCGCTCCAATCCAGCCTCTCGGTCACCATGGCATGCGAGCCGGTGACGACGGCGCCTGAGATGTCATCCGCAGCCGGCAAGGCGTCGCCCCGGCGCGGGTCGATCACCTGCACGTTCAAACCGGAGTCGGCCAGGCCGGAGGTGATCCAATGTTCGAAGTCGCCGTGTTGCGGCTGGAGCTGCGGCAGCGTGTTGCCGACTTTGAGGATGACGAGCGGTTTCATGATGGGCTTTGCTGAATCCCGACCATGATAGCGAGAATCCGCGGACGGCGCAGAGGCGGCCCGCCCCTGCTTCGGCAAGCTTCGGTCTCATGCGGGAACCGATGCAAGGCTTTCATCGATGATTCGGCGCTGATGCAGAACATCGGTGTGTCTCGCAGCCTATTGCCTGAAGGTCATCCCGATTTCCTGCAATTGGTATCTCCCATTCTGATATGGAAACACGGCGCGCATGTCGTTGCCTTCGCACATGAAGTCGAACTCGACGCGCCTGGGCGAATCGAAGGCCTTGACTGCCGTATCGGTGCTGTACGTCAGGCATTGGTCGAGCGAGCGCGGCGACAACCAGAAGCTGTCGTAATTCCTGAGGAAACGGCAGGCCACACCGGGTGTCGGCTTGCCGGTTTCGGTATACGCCACCAGGCATTTCATCTGGGCGAACAAATCCTCTTGCGCCCCCGCATAGGGCTTCAGCTTGGGCAAGTCGTAGCGCGAGGTGGTGTAATGGATGTAATAGGCCAGGCAGCTCATGCCTAACAGCACCACGACGGCTGCGCCGAGCCAACGGTAGCGGCTGCCGAGTCTGAAATCGGGCACTTCGTCGGCCGCTGCGCCGGCTGGCTGCATTCCCGCTGGTTGATTGTCTTGCGTCATGACACCACTCTACCCATTCTTCAAAAGGCGGCACATCATTGAACGACGGCCTTTTTTTCCCGTTCCCTGTTTATCCCAATCCCGGCCAAGGTGCCGGCAGTGGCGCCCACAGCCAATGCCGCCAGCGTCGTTACCGATGCCCACGACAAATCGAAACCTGTTCGCATTACTGCCGTGGTAATGCCGATCGACACCGCCACCCTGAGCGCGAACAACATTGCTGCGGCGAGCCATTCGCGGCCATGCGCAATTCTGGCTGACACGAAGAACACAATCACGTGGGAGACGGCGCTTGTTCCGATGGAAAGCCAATGCAATCCACCGCGAGCCGTCCCGCTGAGGGTCGAATTGCCGGCCGAATGCAACAATACGATGCCGCTGAGCGAATACAAAACGCCCCAGAGAACGGCACCGACCGACACCGCCGCCAGCACGGAACCGTTCCAGCGCGGCGCCCCGATCGGCTCCCTCAAATCCGCTTGCGGCGCCTGATAGGGGTCACGCATCCCGCATCGCTCCCGATATCCCACGCAAGCACGCCGGACGGAAGCGGATGTGCAAGCGGGCACGATGCCCCGATTCATCTTCAGTCGGCGATTCTTTCCCCCGCGGTCCCGGCCACCACTTCATCGACAAGCTCGCTCTTCAGCACCAGTTGCGGCTTGCCGCCTTCCTTTTGCAGGAACACGGCGCGGCCGTTGGAATAGAGTATACCGCCATCGATCAGGGAATAGGACAACACATTGGTCGCCAGCGTCTCTTCCCGCCCGTCGCGCGTCTTGCGCATCAATAGCCAGCTGCGCGGCACGAGCGAGGGCACGCCTTCGATGGCGCCTTCGCGCAAGGCCTTTTCCGCATCGACGCGCTTGCCTTTCAAGATGATTTCCTTGATATCGGCCTGCATGGCCGGGCCCGAAGCGCTGGTCAAGGGCTTGCGCGAGTACATCATCGAAAAGAAGTTCAGGTAATGAAACACCGCGCGCAGCAGGCGGAATGGAAACAGCAGGGTATCCGCCAGCATGCTGCTGGCGGCGTACTTCGGCAATTCATAAGGGCGGCGGATGAAGTGCAAATCGCCCGCCGACGAGACGCGCGGCTGCAGAAAATCGAAGCGTGGGTCTTCCAGAACGGGCGTGATCGTGCCGCTGCCCATGCTCAATTGCTGTATCGTCGAATGGCTGCGCGCCATGACGATGCCTTGCTCGTTGCGCGCCAGGCCGGTCGATTGATACAGGATTTCGCGCCTTTCGATGGAAGACCACACGGGTGCGGTATCGCAGGTGTCGCCGCCGGTCAATTCGCGCAACTGGCTGCCTTCGCGGTCCATCATGACGATGTGCGACTGGTCCCCTTTGACTTCGGATGCGCCGAGGATGCGGTCGCTCCTTGGATCGAAGTGCAGATCGCTTAGATTGAGATTTTGCCGGTGCAGCAGGCGCTTTTCGGTCTTGCTGGCGAAGTCGTAGCAAAACAGGCCGCCCATGCCGGCGTCCTTGAGAAAGTAATACAGATAGCCGCCGCCGAATTGCGCACCGGTCGCCATGATGCGGTTCTCGCCGGGCGCGAAGCGGCGCATGCCGCCGGACGCGGAAATATTGAAGCTGGTGCCCTCTTTCCAGGCATTGCGCTCGCGGCTCTTTTCGACGCGGTCGGCCATTTCCTGGACGTAGGGGCTGTGCAACTGCTCGATGCGGCCGCCGGCGGTCTTGTAAAACAGGTTGCCGTTGGAGAGAAAGGCGACGTCGACACCGGCATCGACCGCCCCCTTGCCGTCCCAAGATGCCGCTTCCGGGCTTTCCTGGGCAGGACGCGGTGCGGAAGGCGTAAAGGCGAGCTTGAGCAGGAATACCAAAGCCGCGAGCAACGCGATGATGACGACGACATGCATGAACACCCCCTGAGATTGCGCCGCCTGCAGCGGCGTTTCAGAGATGGTAGCGCAGTGTTGCCGTCATGCCAAGCCGCACGCGGCACCCGGTTACCTGGGATACTTCATACCCAGTTGGTCGAACAGGAAACTGTAGATGTCGGCCGTCTGGTTGACCTTGATCTCAAGCGAGCTGCCGATGCCGTGGCCCGCGTGGGAATTGATGCTCAACAGGACCGGACGGCCGGACGCGGTGGCCGCCTGCAGCCGTGCAATCATCTTGCGCGAATGCATGGGATTGACGCGGCCGTCGGTCTCACCCGTGGCCATGAAAATGGCCGGGTATTTCGCGCCTTTGGTCACGTGATGGTAGGGCGAGTAGGACATCAATGCGCGGAACTGCTCCGGGTTCTTCACCGTGCCGAATTCGGTGGTGTTGAACAAACCGTTGGGGTCGAGTTCGACGCGCAGCATGTCGTAGATCCCGACCATGGACACCACGGCACGGAACATCCCGGGATGCTGGGTAAAGGCCGCGCCCATGAGCAAACCGCCGTTGCTGCCGCCCATGATGGCCAGATGCGGCGTGCTGGTGTATTTCTGGTCGATCAGGTATTGCGCCGCCGCGGCGAAATCGTCGAACACATTTTGCTTGTGCGTCAGCGCGCCCTGTGCATGCCACTCCTCCCCGAACTCGCCGCCGCCGCGCAGGTTGGCGATCACGTAGACGCCGCCGGCATCGAGCCATAGCCGCGTTGCCGCGCCGAGGAAGTGCGGCGTCTGGTTGACCGAGTAACCGCCATAGCCATAGAGCAGCGTCGGGTTGGCGCCGTCGAGCTTGACGCCCTTCTTGCGCACGATATTGAGCGGCACCTTGGTGCCGTCCTTGGAGGTGGCGAACTCGCGCACCACTTCGACGTCGTCGAATCGCACCGGGCTGGTCTGCACCAGCCCGGTCGGTTCGACCTTGGCGCCATCCTCGACAAAGCGCGAAAAGAACGGCGGCGCGAGATAAGTCCGGACCGAATACAGCAGGCTGCCGTCGGACAGGGGTTCCACTTCGTCGACCGCCGCCACGTCGGGCAAAGGCAGCGTGCCGCGCGGCTTGCCTTCATGGTCATAGATCGCCACGCGCGACGGGCCGCCGACGAGTTCGCGCAGATAGATCGCACTCTTTGTGATCGTCACGGGCGAGCCGCCGAATTCGCCCCCGATCTGCATCACGGCGTCGGATTGCGCGACGATTTCCCTGGCATGGCTCAAATCGTAGTCGCCGGCGGCGAGCTTCAAGAGCTTGCCGCGCGGCGCATCCTTGTGCGAGATCAGGTACATGGCGCCATCCGCGCCGATGGCGGCGGCCACGATCTGATCTGCGAAATGCGTCACCTGTTTCACGCTGCCGTCCTGGCCCAGCACGTAATGGGCGAACTCGCCGCCGTCGCCGTTGGCCACCGATGCCACGACGAAGTCGGGATTCTGCTTTGCATCGAGCGCGATCTCGGCCACCTTGGGAAAATCCTTGCCGGCGACATAGCGGTCCTTGGCCGGGTCGTCGCCAAGCTTGTGGAAATAGATCTGCTGGTAGAAATGCTGGCGCTCCGCCCCCTCTTCCGGGCCGGGATAGCAGGTGTACCAGAAGCCGCTGCCGTCGGCGCGCCAGGCGACGCTGCCGCCGCCCGTGGGAAACTGCACGCGCGGAATCACCTTGTCGACTTCCTTGCCGCTGGCGCTGTCGATCACGTGGAGCGAACCGTCCTCGCTGCCGTTGTCGGACATCGAGACGGCAACCAGCTTGCCTTGCGGCGAAGGCACGAACCAGTCGATCGCGGTGGTCCCCTTGGGATTCAAGACGTTGGGGTCCAGCACCACGCGCGCCTTGGACGGATCGGCCGTATCGTCGAGCACCGCGATCATGGGTTGCTGCTTGGGCGGCTGGTTGTAGTAGGCGAACACCTGGCCGCCCACGGCTTGCAGACCGTAGAATGAACTCGAGGTGGCGGCGATCTGCTTCATCAGCCGCTCGAACATGGGCTTGCGATAAGACAGCTTGTCGAAATAGCCGCGCGTGCGCTTGTCTTGGGCCAGGCTCCAGGCATGCACTGCGGGATCGGCGCCGTTTTCGAGCCAGCGATACGGGTCCTCGACACGCACATCGCCGTAAGTATCGGTGACGGCCTGAACCTTGGTCGAAGGGGCGCCTTTGTCGGCGGCGCTTACCGTGCCAGCAAGTACAAGCAGGCCGAGCACGGCCATCATCTGCAGTCTCATTGCGTTGATCCTCCGTATCGTTATGGGATGGTTCGCCGCCTACTATACCGGTTTTGGCAGCGGCAAGGCATCGGCTATGGTTGCCGCCAGCTTCACCGCCCACCGCCGGTATTGCAGCGGGCCGGGATGGAAGCCATCGTGCGCCACGTCG
>DASVYZ010000427.1:0-6279 GCA_036391935.1 Burkholderiaceae bacterium
GAGCGTACGCAAGTCCAGACTTACAAGAATGATCCGGGCTTCAACGACAGTCCCTTGTTGTACCAGGAATATGTCCAGCAATTCGGCAACGGCACCGAGGCCGATACCACCAGCTTTCCGCTGACGATCGCTTGGGCACGCGATAGCCGGGACAGCGCGTTGACGCCGACCCGCGGCCAATTCCAGCGTTTCAATTTTGAGATGGCGCCGGTAGGCACTCTCAGGTATTATCGTGCTGTTTACCAGAACCAATATTTCCGTCCGATCGCAAGCTGGATCACGCTGGCCTTGAATGGGGAATTCGACTACGGTCGCGGCCTCAATGGCAAACCTTTCCCGGTGTTCAAGAATTTCTACGCTGGCGGTATCGGCTCGGTACGTGGCTACCTGACTTCCACGTTGGGCCCGCTGGATGTGAACGGCGACCCGCTGGGTGGTGCTTCCCGTCTGATTCTGAATGGCGAATTGCATTTCCCATTCCCGGGCGCGTCGAAGGATGCCGGCTTGGAATGGTTCACGTTCTTCGACGGCGGCAACGTCTTCGCGGACCGGCAAAGAATCCAGTTCAGCGAGTTGCGCTACTCGGCTGGTCTGGGTATCAGCTGGATTTCTCCGGTAGGCCCGTTGAAGTTGAGCTATGCCGAGCCGCTGAATGCACAGCCAACCGATCAAAAGGAGCGCTTCCAGTTCCAGATTGGTACAGGCTTCTGACCTTTGGTTGAATAGCGGTATTTTGATAGTTTGTAATTTGAATTGCGGAGAAAGATCTTGAAGTTTTCAGCTAAACCGTCGTCCATGTTGAAGTTCGCCGTCGTCCTGCTCGCCGGCTTCCTGGCTATCGGCGCCGCCGAAGCGCAGCAAATCAGTATCGGCGTGATCAACAGCCAGCGCATCCTGGCCGAAGCTCCGCAAATGAAGGCGGCCTCTGCCCGCCTGAAGCAGGAATTCGAAAAGCGCATTGCCGAGGTGCAAGATCTGGAAGGCCGCATCAATGCCATGCAGACCAAGTACGAAAAGGATGCGCCCTTGATGACGGAAGCCGACCGCGCGAAGGCCAGCCGCGATCTCGGCGATCTCGCCAAGGATTATCAGCGCCGCAAACGCGAGTTGCAGGAAGACATCAACCAACGCCGCAACGAGGAAGACGAAAGTGCGCTGGCCAAGGTGAAGAAGGTGGTGACGCAGGTTGCGGAAGAAAACAAACTCGACCTGGTCTTGCAGGATGCGAGCGTGGCCTATGCCAGCTCGCGCATCGACATCACCGATAAAGTGCTGAAGGCGCTGAACAAGTAAGATTCGGCGGCACAAGGCCCAGTCTGCACTGAGGCCTCGTGGTTCCAAATGTGTTTCTTCTCCGGCGGCAAGCGCTTTGCCGCCGGGAAGCTTGAAAAGAGGTCGCTGCAATGAGCATTCGGCTGAAAGCATTGGTCGAGGTGTTGGGCGGCCAATTGATCGGAGACGGTGAGATTGAACTGAGCGGCATCGCGCCGCTGGACATCGCCAATGCGACGCAGGTCAGTTTCCTGTCCAATCCCAAATTGAAGAGCCAGGCTGCCGCCACCAAGGCGGCCGCCCTGATCGTCTCTCCCAAGGACAACCCGGAAATCGGCGCGGAGTTCGCCGGTGCGCGCGTCCTGACTCCCAATCCCTACGCTTACTTTGCCCGCACGGCGCAGATGTTTGCCGCGCAAAACAGCGTGGCGCCGCCGGCCGGCATCCATCCCAGCGCGGTAGTCGACCCGACGGCGGATATCGATTCTACGGCTTCGATCGGCCCGCACGCGGTGATCGAGGCGGGCGTGAAGATCGGTGCGCAAGCCGTCATTGGCGCCGCCTGCTTCGTCGGCCGCAATGCGCGGATCGGCGCACAGACGGAATTCCACCCGCGCGTCACATTCTATGCCGGCTGCCGCATCGGTGCGCGCGGCATCATCCATTCCGGCGCCGTGATCGGCGCGGACGGCTTCGGCTTTGCCAATGAGGGCGGCGTCTACATCAAGATTCCGCAAACCGGCGGTGTGGACATCGGCGACGATGTCGAGATCGGCGCCAATACCACCATCGATCGCGGCGCCTTGAGCGACACCGTGATTGAAGAGGGCGTCAAGCTCGACAACCAGATCCAGATCGGCCACAACTGCCATATCGGCGCACATACCGCGATGGCGGGTTGCGTCGGCGTCGCCGGCAGCGCCAAGATCGGCAAATACTGTACCGTGGGCGGCGCGGCCATGATACGCGGCCACCTGACCATAGGCGACCGCGTCAATATCGGCGGCGGCACCTTGGTCTGGCGTTCGATCAGCGAGCCGGGCGAGTACACCGGCGTCTACCCCATCGCGAAACATGCCGACTGGGAAAAATCCGCCGCCATCGTGCGCAATTTGAGCACCATGCGTGAGAAAATCCGGGCTCTGGAAAAAACGATCTCCCTGCTATCCGAAAATCCCAAATCATGAATACACTCGACATCACCCAAATCAAAGAATACCTGCCGCATCGCTACCCTTTGCTGCTGGTCGACCGTGTGCTCGACTGGGAAAAGGACAAGCGCATGACGGCGATCAAGAACGTCACCGTCAACGAAGAATTCTTCAACGGCCACTTCCCGCACAAGCCGGTCATGCCGGGTGTGATGATGATCGAAGCGATGGCGCAGACGGCGGCCTTATTGTCCTTCCTCTCGGTCGGCAAGAAGCCAGATGCGAACAGCGTGGTGTATTTCATCGGTATCGACGGTGTGCGCTTCAAGCGCCCCGTGGTCCCTGGCGACCAGCTGAAGATGGACGTGGAAATCCTGCGCTGCACGCGCGGCATCTGGAAATACAAGGCCGTGGCCAGCGTGGATGGTCAACTGGCTGTGGAAGCCGAATTGATGTGCACCATGCGCAGCGCCGCCGATGCCAGCCAGCCGGCATAAGGCCTGATCGCCATGGCCAACATCCATCCGACAGCGATAGTCGACAAGGGGGCGCAACTCGACGACAGCGTCGAGATCGGCCCGTATTCGGTTATCGGCCCGCATGTGGTCGTCGGCGCCGGCACGAAGATCGGCCCGCACGTCGTGGTCGAAGGGCATACCACGATAGGGCGCGACAACACGATCTATCAATTTACCTCGGTCGGCTCGCAACCGCAGGACAAGAAATTCGCCGGCGAGATCACGCGCCTCGAGATCGGCGACCGCAACCTGATCCGCGAATTCTGCTCGCTCAACACGGGTACCGCTCAGGATGCCGGCGTCACGCGCCTGGGGAATGATAATTGGATCCTGGCCTACTGCCACATCGCGCACGACTGCCAGGTCGGCAACAACACCATTTTCTCCAACAATGCCACACTGGCCGGCCACGTGCACGTCGGCGACTGGGTGGTGATGGGGGGCTTTGCCGCGATCCCGCAATTTCGCCGCATCGGCGCGCATGCCTTCATCGGCATGACCACGAGCGTGACGCAAGACGTGCCGCCTTTCGTGCTGGTGCAGGGCAACCCCGCGCAACCCTACGGCATCAATGTCGAAGGCTTGAAGCGGCGCGGTTTCAGCGCAGAACAGATCGCCAGCCTGCGCCGCGCCTACAAGCAGATCTATCGCTCCGATCTGACGCTGGAGCAGGCTGTTGCCGCGCTTGGCGACGAGGCGCAAAAGACGCCGGAAGCCGCGGAGCATCTGGCGACACTGCAGCGCTTCCTTTCCACCGCAACGCGTGGCATCGTCCGCTGACATGCGTATCGCCATGGTCGCCGGCGAAGCATCCGGCGACGTGCTGGCGGCGCGCATGCTCTCGGCTTTGCGTCCGGCCTTGCCCGACGCTGTGTTCGAAGGCATAGGCGGACCCAGGATGGCAGAGTACGGCTTCCAGAGTGGGCAGACGCTGGATACGATGACAGTGCGCGGCCTGTTTGAAATCCTGCCGCGTTATTTCGAATTGCGTCGCATCCAGCATGGCTTGCGCGACCGTTACCTGGCCGAAAAGCCCGCCGTATTCATCGGCGTGGACTATCCCGGGTTCAACCTCGGCCTGGAAGAACAATTGCGCAAGAACGGCATCCCGACCGTGCATTTCATCGGCCCGCAAATCTGGGCCTGGCGCGGTTGGCGCATCAAGAAGATCATGCGTGCCGTATCTCACATGCTGGTCATTTTTCCCTTCGAAGAAGAGATTTACCGCAAGGCAGGCGTGCCGGCGACCTATATCGGGCATCCGCTGGCGGAAGTGATTCCCATGCGGGCTGACGCGGCGGCGGCGCGCGCGCAATTGGGTTTGCCGCAGGAGGGCGCGGTCGTAGCGGTGCTGCCGGGCAGCCGCATGAGCGAGTTGAAATACAACAGTGCCGCCTTCATCGGCGCGGCCGCCATCCTTGCCCAGCGCGAGCCCGGCATGCGTTTCGTCGTGCCGACGACGGGGGCGAAACAGCGCCAGCATTTCGTTGAAGAAATCGCTGCCGCTGGCCAGCAGCATTTGCCGTTTACCATCGTTGACGGCCAATCGCACGCGGCGATGGCGGCTGCCGATGCCGTACTGGTGGCGTCCGGTACGGCATCGCTGGAAGTGGCCTTGTTCAAGAAGCCCATGGTGATCGCCTACAAGATGCTCGCCGCGTCTTACCATATCATGCGCCACATGGCATACCAGCCATGGGTGGGCTTGCCCAATATCCTGGCGCGCGAATTCCTGGTGCCGGAATTGATTCAGCACGAAGCCACACCGCAAGCGCTGGCCGACGCGCTATGGCGCCAGATGCAGGATGACGCGCTCAAGGAAAGGCTGGCGCAGCGTTTCACCGACATGCATCACAGCCTGCTGCGCAATACCGCCCAGGAGAGCGCACAGGCGGTTCTTGAAATCATAGGGGGAGGCGCATGAGCAAATCTGCACCATCGTTGCCGCTGTTCGATCTTGCCGACGACGTCGTGTGCGGCGTCGACGAAGCCGGGCGCGGCCCGCTGGCCGGGCCGGTTTTTGCCGCAGCCGTCATTCTCGATCCGGCGCGGCCGATCACGGGATTGCGCGACTCGAAAAAATTGAGCGAACCGCAGCGCGATGCGTTGGCTATCCTCATCAAGGAGCATGCTCTTGCCTGGTGTATCGCGCAAAGCTCGGAGCAGGAAATCGATAAGCTGAACATCCTGCAGGCCACCATGCTGGCCATGCGCCGCGCTGTGGAAGGCTTGGCCACCCAGCCTACGCTGGCCCTGATCGACGGCAACCGCTGCCCGGTCATGCCGGTACGATCGGAAGCCATCGTCAAGGGTGACGACAAGGTGGAAGCGATTTCGGCGGCATCCATCCTGGCCAAGACAGCGCGCGATGCGGCGTTGATGGATCTGCACAAGCTCTACCCGCAATACGCGTTCGACCAGCACAAGGGGTATCCGACCGCGCTGCACCTGGAACTGCTGAAGCGGCATGGCGTATCGCCGGTGCATCGCCGCTCCTATGCGCCGGTGCGCGCCTTGCTCGATTGAGGACAGACGTGAAAGTCATCAGCTCGCGCGACAACCCGCTATACAAGGAATTGAAGGCCATGGCCGGCAGCGCGCA
This sequence comes from Burkholderiaceae bacterium, assembly GCA_036391935.1. GTDB lineage: Bacteria > Pseudomonadota > Gammaproteobacteria > Burkholderiales > Burkholderiaceae_D > PKWO01. Next base: position 5,544 of record DASVYZ010000427.1, read on the forward strand.
GGCCAGGCGCAAGGCGGGCCGTACGCTGCTCGACGGCGTGCATCTGTGCGAAAGCTATCTGCAGCACAGCGGCATGCCGGCCCTGTGCGTGATCGGCGAAAGCGCCGTGCGGCACGAGGAAGCGGCGGCGTTGCTCGCGCAATGCGAGGATGGCGGTGCTACCTGCATCCAGTTGCCCGATACCTTGTTCCATGCGCTCTCCCAGGTCGAGCATGGCGTCGATATCCTGTTTGTGATCGACACGCCGCAAGTTCATGCGCCTCAGGCTTTAAGCGGGAATGCGGTGCTGCTCGACAATTTGCAGGATCCGGGCAATCTCGGCTCGATCTTGCGCAGTGCGGCGGCAGCCGGCATCAAATGGGTGGTATGCAGCAAGGGCTGTGTCGCAGCGTGGTCGCCCAAGGTGTTGCGGGCCGGCATGGGGGCGCACTTCCTGCTGCAGATCGTGGAAAACGCCGACCTGCAAGCGCTGCTGCAGTCGGGCAGTCAGCCTGTTCTGGCAACCAGCTCGCATGCCACGCAGACCATCTATCAAATCGACTTGCGCCAACCGCTGACATGGCTGTTCGGCCATGAAGGTCAGGGCGTGTCGGTTGATCTGATGGAGATGGCGACGCATCGCGTCGCCATTCCTCATCTGGGCAATGTTGAATCTCTCAATGTCGCGGCTTGTGCCGCCGTCTGCTTCTTTGAGCAGCTAAGACAGAAGATCAGTTAATCGGCGCACATGGCGTAA
>DASVYZ010000428.1:0-2904 GCA_036391935.1 Burkholderiaceae bacterium
AGCAGGAGCCGCCATAGCCGCAGCCGGCGTAGAGAAAGCTGTAGCCGATGCGCGGGTCGGAGCCGATGCCGTGGCGCACGGCTTCGATGTCGGCGCCGACGCGGTCGGCCAGGTTGGCCAGCTCGTTCATGAAGGAGATGCGCGTGGCCAGCATGGCGTTGGCGGCGTACTTGGTGAATTCGGCGGAGCGCACGTCCATCCAGAAGGTGCGCTCGTGGTTGCGGTTGAAGGGCGCGTAAAGCGTCTTCATCATGTTGTGCGCCTGCTGGCCTTCCGCAGTGTCGTCGCAGCCGATGACGATGCGGTCCGGGCGCATGAAGTCTTCCACCGCCGCGCCCTCTTTCAGGAACTCGGGGTTGGAGACGACGGAGAATTTGATTTGTTCCTGGCGTATCGCCAGTTCTTCCGCAATCGCCGCGTGCACGCGGTCGGCGGTGCCGACGGGCACGGTGGACTTGTCGACCACGACCTTGAAGCCGTGCATATGGCGGCCGATGTTGCGCGCGGCGGCGACCACGTATTGCAGATCGGCCGAGCCGTCTTCATCGGGCGGCGTGCCGACGGCGATGAACTGGATGTCGCCATGCGCCACGGAGGCTGCCACGTCGGTCGAGAAATGCAGGCGGCCGGCGGCGCGGTTGCGCGCCACGATCTCGGCCAGGCCCGGTTCGTGGATCGGGATGCCGCCATTGTTGAGGATGTCGATCTTGCGTTGATCGACGTCGAGGCAGAAGACGTTGTTTCCGAGTTCGGCGAGGCAGGCGCCGGTGACGAGACCGACATAGCCGGTGCCGATGATGGTGATCTTCATAATACGTTTCTCAGTTCATGACATTCAATTCTTCGGTGCGCCTGGGCGGATAGGTTTCCCATCCGTTGCAGCCCGGGCATTGCCAGTAGAACTGGCGCGCCTTGAAACCGCAGTGGCTGCATTGGTAGCGCGCCAGCTTTTGCGCATGGCTATGCACCAGGTTCTTGACGGTCGAGAGTTCGGGCCGCACTTCGAGCGAGGTATCCATCAGGCGCACTTCGAGGAACTTGTCCAGGCCCAGGAGCGTTGGCGTGCGGCGCAATTCATCGCTCACCAATTGGCGCGCCGCATCGACGCCGTCGAGTTCGAACACGGCCTTGAACACCACTTCGAGCAAGTCGATGGAAGACGCTTCAGCGAGGTAGAGCTTCAACAGGTTGACGCCTTCCTGCGGCCGCCCCACGGCGCGATAGCCATCCATCATGCGCTGGGCAACCAGCGCCACGTGCGGCACGCTTTGCTGTTCCACGCGGCGCCATGCCAGCAAGGCGCCTTCGGTGTCGCCCTTGGCGAGCAAGGCGTCGCCGATCAGCATGGTGGCGCGCACGTTCTTGCGGTCGGTGGCGAGGGCCTTGTCGAGCAGGGCCAGCGCGGCATCGGGGTGGGTGTGCACCAATTCATCCTGCGCCAGTTCGCAATAGAACTGGGCGATCTCCTTTTGGCGCGCGCCGGCACCGGCTTCCTGCAAGCCGTGGGCCGCTTCAATGGCGCGCACCCATTCCTTTTCGCGCTGGAAGATTTCGAGCAGGGCGCGGCGCGCCTGGGCGTTGTATTGGGTGTCGATCAGCTTGTTGTAAGTCTCTTCGGCGCGGTCGAGCAAGCCGGCTTTCAGGTAGTCTTGCCCGAGTTCATACAGCGCGTGGACCTGGTGTTCCTGCGGCAGGTCGGGCCTGGCGAGCAGGTTTTGGTGCACGCGGATGGCGCGCTCGGTTTCGCCGCGGCGGCGGAACAGGTTGCCCAGCGCAAAGTGCAATTCCACCGTTTCGGGGTCGAGCTTGACGATTTCGATGAAGGCGTCGATGGCCTTGTCGGGCTGCTCGTTCAAGAGGAAGTTCAAGCCCTTGAAATAGCCGCGCGGCAAGGTGCGCGATTCGGAGAGCAATTGGCGGATATCGATGCGCGCCGCGATCCAGCCCAAGGCGAAAAAGGCCGGGATGCCAAGCAGCCACCAGGTTTCAAATTCCATGCGACGTGTTGTTGAATGTTAGTGTCGGCATTATCGCAGCAATCAGGGCTTGACCACCACCGCCTCGGCCTGGCGCGGATTGGCGCGCGCCGCAACCAGGGCCTGCTGCTCCTGTTCCATGCGGTTGACGGTCTTTTGATGCCGGGTCGATTCGCGGCGATGGCGGAACACCATCGGCATCATGGCCAGCACGCCCAGGATGGCGCCCAACAGGAAGAAACCGAGCAGGATCAAGACCATCGGGCCGCGCATTTCATAATTGAGGAAGAAATGCAGCACGGCCTCGTGGGTATTTTCCAGCGCAAAGCCGAAAAACAAGACGAACAATATGACCGCGGCGAGTCTTGTTAGCAGTTTCATCATCGTTTCCTGTTTTCAAGGGCGGAGGCGCCTACTTTTTGATGTCTCAGATTGTACGTGAAAATGGGGGGCTTACTTCACTACGTCGAACGGCATCACCACTCCCCTCGCCCGCGGGAGGGAGAGGGGCCGGGGGTGAGGGAGATTGGGCCATGGTTACACGTAAACTCGACGCAAAAATCTGTTGGCATTGCTTTGTGCGGTCTAACACGCGCAGACAAATCATAGCGCCCCTCACCCCCACCCCTCTCCCGCCCGCGGGCGAGGGGAGCCCAGCAGTCTCCCGCCGCCAAATCTTCAAATTACATTGCAACGAACCAAAGAAAAACGGCACCCGAAGGCGCCGTTCTTCATTTCACTGCCATTCACCCAGACCTAGTCATCCTTGATGGGCTGCCCCACCATGGCATCGACGCGTTCGCGCAATTCCTTGCCCGGCTTGAAGTGCGGCACCCGCTTTTCCGGCACCATCACCTTGTCGCCCGACTTGGGATTGCGTCCGATTCGCGGCGATGGCGGAACACCATCGGCATCATGGCCAGCACGC
>DASVYZ010000429.1:0-3341 GCA_036391935.1 Burkholderiaceae bacterium
CAGGCATGCCTCACTGAAAAGAATAACAGAGAGTAAGTATGGAAAGTGCAAACTATGTGTAAATTGTGAATTTTTACTAAAAATTACAAATTTGAACAAGGCCTTTCAGGCTGCACGCAATACGGCTGCCGCCACGCTGGCACACGCGTCGATGTGGCGGTTCGCCACGCTGCGAAATGCGGCAAAGCCGATCGAGGCCGCGGCAATCTGGCCCGCCACCGGGACAATCTTGGCCGCCTGTCTGGACAGCGCCTTGAGTCCGGTTTTTTGCAGCAGATGCGCCACCACTTCGCGGGTAACGAACCGGCCCACCATCATGCTTCCTATGCCTACCGCCATCTGGTAAATCATCAGCCGCATCTCGGGCGTAAGCCGTGCGATCTGTTCCGGCGTCAAGCCGAATTCGATATTGATGTCTTCGATGGCCCGTGCCATCAAACCGAGGTCGGATAACACATCGACTCCGGGGATCGGTATCGCGGAAAGGCCGGCGGACAACGCGGCTCGCTTCAACACCAGGCGGCGGCACTTGCGGCGCACGGCCTCAATATCACGCAAGGTGCCGGGAAGCACCTGCCAGGCAATTGCCGATTCGGATGACGTGTGTCGCATACTTCAAAAATACGACAAACCGACGGAACATGACAAGATTTTGTCGAGTCCTCAGGCTGTCTGAGAAAAAATTAGTGAATATTTATTGCTTATAATTATGAAAAGAGAAACACTAGCGAGAATCTACGTGAAACCGTGCGGAAATTTTGTGAAATATTGTCAAACTACAACATAAGTGCGCACTTAAGGAGGATACTTTGTTAAATCCTCCGTTTTACCCCAGACATCATTGGTAGTTACAAATCATGAGAATTGCCGTACTCGACGATGACCGCAGCCAGACCGACCTGGTTTGCCAGGTCTTGACCGCAGCCGGTCACATCTGCCACCCCTTTGCGAGTGGCAAGGAAATGCTCGCGCAGCTGCGCCGCGAACTCTACGATATGTTGGTTATCGACTGGCAAGTGCCTGACCTGAGCGGTGCCGAGGTCTTGCGCTGGGCGCGCGAAAAATTGCCGCCCACGCTGCCGGTGCTGTTCATGACCAGCCGTTCGGGCGAGGACGATATCGTGGCCGGTCTGGCTGCGGGCGCCGACGACTACATGATCAAGCCGATCCGCCGCGGCGAACTGGTGGCGCGCGTGCAGGCACTCTTGCGCCGGGCGTATCCGAGCCAAAGCGCGGTCGAACAGATCCAGTTCGGCAATTACATCTTCGAGTCGCGCACCGGACGCCTCTCGATGTCGGGCGCCGATATCGAAGTCACGCAAAAGGAATTCGACCTGGCGCTGCTGTTTTTCCGCAATCTGGGCCGCCCATTGTCGCGCGCCTACATCCTCGAAGCGGTCTGGTCGCGCGACGTCGAAGTCCCGTCGCGCACCATGGATACCCACGTCTCGCGCGTGCGCAGCAAGCTGCAGCTGCGTCCGGAAAACGGCTATCGCCTGGCGCCGGTTTATAGCTACGGTTACCGGCTGGAACAAATCGCCGGGTAAGTGCTGAAGATAGCGTGATTGAAGGCAATATTCGCGCAAAAGGTGCTACTATTTTCGCTTGACGCCTGTGTGGCGAGCGTAAGGCTCCCCTGAAAACGTAAAGAGCGGCCCGGAATTGGGTAACGCCGCAGCTTTTTAGGGGTCGACGCTAAAGCGGAGATTTCATGCGCACTACCCGCGTTACCACCCTGTTTGGCCGGGCCATTCGCGGCCTGTTGTTTTTGTTCTGCCTGGCGAGTGTCTACGCATTGGCGGCAGGCAGCACAATGCCCGCCGACTCCATCGTGGTCGGCCCCTCCGGCATCACTTACCAAACCCGCCAGGGCGACACCCTGATCTCGATCGCCCAACAGTGGACCACCAAGTCCGACAACTGGACCGTGTTGGCCAAAGTCAATCACATCAACCAGGACAGCAACATCCCCATCGGCACACCCATCATGATCCCGGCGGATTTGTTGACCGACGAACCGAGCCAGGCCAAGGTGGTTGCGCTCTACGGCGACGTCAGCGCGACCGGCCCGGACGGACAAAAGGTCGACATGAAAGTCGGCGCCACGCTGGCAGAGGGCGCGCAGATCGAAACCGGCGTCAACGGCTTCCTCACCATGTCGCTGCCGGACGCCTCGCGCATTTCGCTGCCATCGAACAGCCGCGTCAGGTTCAACAAGCTGCGCATGGCGCGCTTCACCAAGAGTCCGCGCACCGAGCTGATGCTGATGCACGGCCACGTTGAATCGCGAGTCTCGCCGCTCGAAACCAACAAGGGCAGCTACGAAGTGCGCACCCCCACGTCGGTGGCCGGGGTGCGCGGCACGCAATTCCGCGTCGGCACTGACGGAGACACCACCACCAACGAAGTGGTCAACGGCAAGGTCGCTGTCGGCAACGGCAAGCCCGGCGGCGAAGTCATGCTCGATGCCGGCAAGGGCAACGTGGTCACCGCCAAGGGCGTGGGCCAACCGGTCGAACTGTTGCCGGCTCCCAGCCTGGCCGGCTTGGGCAAGGACGGTATGCCGCAAGTGCACTTGAATCCCGTAGCGGGCGCCGCGTCCTATCACGTGCAAGTCTCGAACGACCCGGACGGGCAAGACGTGCTGGCCGAGGCGCACTCGAAAGAGCCGCACCTGAAATTCGCCAGCCTCCATGAAGGCGCTTATTACGTGCGCATGTCGGCCATCGACAAGCACGGCCTGGAAGGCTATGCGCGCATCCAGCAAGTGAGCTTCAGCGCCCACCCCGTTGCCGCACCCGGCGGCCCTTCCCCCTACGTCGACGGTTCGGACAGCAAGCAAGTCACGCTGCGCTGGCAGACTATCGCCAAGGAATCGCACCTGCAGGTATCGCGCGATGCGCAATTTTCCTGGCTGATCTACAACACCAACACCGACAAGGGAGAAGCGCACATGCCACGCCCCGATTTCGGCACCTATTACGCGCGCGTGCAAGGCGTCAATCCCGACGGCAGCACCACGCCCTTCTCGCCGCCGCAAGCCTTCATCGTGACCGACCACTGGGTCATCAACGATGGCGGCCCGGCGGCCGGCAAACACAATGCATCCGCCCCCGGCAGCGCACCCGGCGCAGGGCATTGACACATTGACTGCCAGGACGACACTCCGATCCCTACAACCGGCGGCTGGAGCGCCGGCCAGTGGACTGTGGCAGATAAAGTGGGAGCGCTCGGCTGCGAAACACCGCGCCGCGGCGCTTTGCAAGGCGCAGCCGAGCGCATCCATTTTGTCTGTTACAGTTCACTAACCCATGAAGATCCCGCGCTTTTCGCCCTTCCTG
>DASVYZ010000430.1:0-16207 GCA_036391935.1 Burkholderiaceae bacterium
TGCGGGTTCGCATTTTGCGGCGGCCGCGGCTGTTCCGGAGGTCGCGGTGGCTGTGCCGCCGGTTCCGCAGGCTTGTACGGAACTGGATGCACGGTCTGCTGCGGCGCTTGTTCTTGTTGCTGCATGCGTTCCTGCGGCGGATGAACCGGCTGAGGCTGCGGCTGCGGCCGGTTCATGTCCGGCCGCTCCTGCGGCGGCCTGTATGGCTGAGGCTGCTGCGGCTGGGGCATGGGTTGCGGCCGGTCGACATCATGCCTTTCCTGCTGGACCGGACTCTGAGGCGGCTTGAACTGGTCGCGTTGATTTTCCGGAGGCTGCTGGGGCTGTTGTGGCATCGCCGGATGCGGAGCCGGCATTGGCTGGTTCGGCTGCGGGAACTGTGCCGGGTGTTGCGGCTGCGCTGCCGGCGGATGAGGCGGTTGCTGCGGAGCCTGGGGTTGCTGAGGCTGAGGATGCTGTTGCGGCTGTTGCGCCGGCTGCGGTTGCGGCTGTGGGCGCGGTTGCGGACGCGTCAAAGCCTGCGGCACTTCGGCATGCACGGTCTGCGCCGGCGGCAATGCCACAGGAGCGCGGCCGGGCACGAAGGCGGGAATCGGCCTGGCCGAGACCGGTTCAGGCGCCATGGCCTTGACCACGGGGCGCATCGCTGCCGCCAAATGAGGCTGGGCGGGCACCGAGGCATTGACCGCCTGCCCGGTTGCCGTTGCGCTGGCAGGCGCCACCACCGTGACGTTGGTCACGTTGGTGATATTGGTGACGTTCGTGACATTGTTGATCGTGGTGTTATTGTTCGTGATGTTGTTGGTGGTGATATGCATGCCGCCATGGATGATGGGCGGCGCACTGGTGACCACGGCAGGCGGCGTGCCGATCGGCGCGGGAACGATCAGGCCGAGGTGCGAGCCGGGAGGCGCGGGAACGAAGACGCCGGTCGGGCCGATCGGGGCGGGCCCGGGGATGACACCGGGAGCCGGCACGCCGATGTTGATATGCACGGAGAGGGACGGCGCCACGAAGGAAACGCCGGGCGCGGCCCAGAAGCCGTTGACGAATACCACGGCGCCGTTGCGATGTTCATAGTAAGGGTTGCACCAGGTGTAGCCGGGGCGCGGCGGCGGAGCCCAGCGGCCGTGTGCCCACACCCAATTGCCTTCCCAGGCCCAGTAGCCGCCGATCCAGAAGGCGCCGGGGTAGGGCGCCGGCGGCGGGGTTTCGACCAGCATCGGCGGCGGCGCCCAGGATACCTGGACCGGGGGCGGCTGATCGATAGGCGGATCGATATATACGCTCACCACCGGCTGCGGCGGAGGGGCTTCATAGACTTCGGAAACCGGCGTATAGGATTGATCCGGCGGCGGTCCGTAGTAGGTCTGGGGCGGCGGAGCGGGATAGATCGGCCGAGGCGGCGGCGCTTGTTCGACGCAGGCGCTCAAGACGGCGCCGGTCAGCGCAGCTGAGAGGGCGATGAGTTTCTTCAAGATTTTCTCCACATTATTATTGAACGGATCAATCGGCATCCGCCTTGACGGGACAAAGCTGGACAGAGTGATAACGTTCCAGCTAACGATCCGTTGACAATGAAGAATATGGAGGTCTCCCCCGCTTCAGGACAGGAGCGGGGGATAGGGAAGCTTACAAGCAGGCCTTGTGCTCAGGCCGTGCCGGACTGCTGTCCGCGCAACATCAAGGCCCGCATCTCGCGGATATTCATGTCGCTGACTTCATGCATGCGGATCAACATGGTTGGGCCGATGGGCAATGCACCGTGGCGCAGCTTGCTGATCACCGGCGGAGCCACTTCGAGCAGACGCGACAAGGCCGCATCGTTCTTCAGGCTCAGTTTCTCGATGATGGCATCGAGAAGGATGTTGGGGTCGCCGGGAAAGGTATTGAGCGGCGTGCCACTATAGTTGGATACTTTGGTGTTTGAATTCATGATGCTCTTCCAGGTAAGTGATGCCGCTGCATGAGCCTTGCAGCAACGAAAGCTCCAAGTCCTGCCTTTTCCCCCTGGAGGGTTTTCGTCTTGATCTGCCAGCCATGCTTGCGGCCAAGCCATACGCGCTACACATATTTCACACGATTGACATAATTATTGTATTACGAAAATGATAATCGGGTGCAACATACAAGGCTGTATACAGTAATTTTACGGTATCCGTAGCAAAACTCGTGTTCCATTGCTGCCATGCAGCGAAGTCAATGTGTTGTACCATGGCGAACCGCAAGGGGAACCAAGACAAATTAAACTTCGGAGAACATTTACATGAGTGCACGTTTGCTGACCGCCGGCCTGTTGCTGGCCGCGGGCAATGCGTTGGCCGCGCCGCACGGATTCACGGTCGAAGACATGATCAGGATGGAGCGCGTAGGCAGCCCGGTGCTGTCGCCCGACGCCACCCGCGTGGTCTATACCGTCCGCGCCACCGACATCGAAAAGAATCATGGCCATACTGAATTGTGGATGCTGGATCTGCGCAATCCGCACGCCCAGCCGCAGCGCCTGACCAATAGCGGCGCCAATAGCACGGACCCGGAATGGTCCGCTTCGGGCGACGCCATTTACTTCCTGTCCGGACGCTCCGGTTCTTCGCAAGTGTGGCGCCTTCCCCTCTCCGGCGGCGAAGCGATGCAGGTGACCGATCTGCCTTTGGACGTCGGCAGCTTCCGCGTTTCGCCGCATGGCGACCGCATCGCACTGGGCATGGAAGTGTTCCGCAACTGCCCCGATCTGGCTTGCACGAAGAAACGCCTCGACGACAAGGCCAAGGACAAGGCCGACGGCAAGATATACGACCGCCTGTTCGTGCGCCACTGGGACACCTGGGCCGACGGCCGCAACTCGGTGCTGTTTTCGGCGCCTCTCGATGCCGAACATCATGCCGGCGCGCCGGTCAGCCTTTCCGGTTCGCTCGATGGCGACGTGCCTTCCAAGCCTTTCGGCGACAAGGACGACTACCGTTTCAGCCCCGACGGCGCCACCATCGCGTTCTCGCTGCGCGTGGCCGGCAAGACCGAAGCCTGGTCGACCAATTTCGACATCTATCAAGTCCCTGCAGCGGGCGGCCAGGAACCGCGCAACCTCACAGCGGACAATCCGGCCTGGGACGGCAAGCCGGCTTTCTCGCCCGACGGCCGTACCTTGGCATATGTTGCGATGGACCGGCCCGGTTTTGAAGCCGACCGTTTCCACTTCGTGCTGATGGATGTCGCCACCGGCAAGAAGCGTGCGCTGGCGGAAGCCTGGGACCGCTCGATTGCCGAATTCCAATGGGCCAGCGATGGCAAATCGTTCTACGTCGGTGCCGACGATGTCGGTCAGCACCGCGTGTTCTCGGTCGATGCCGGCAGCGGCAAGGTCACGCCCGTGACCGGTCCGGGCTGGGTGTTCGGTTTCGACGCCAGGCAAGACACGATGGTGGTCTCGCAAGCCAATCTCGCTTCGGGCGCGCAACTGTACAAGATCAAGCTCGGCCAAAATCAGGCAGCGCAGGCGACCCAGTTGACGCACCTGAATGAGCAATTGCTGAAGGACGTGCGCTTCGGCGAGTACGAGCAATTTTCGTTCGCCGGCCATAACGGCGACAAGGTCTACGGCTACGTGGTCAAGCCCTGGAATGCCAAGCCCGGCGTGAAGTACCCGATCGCCTTCCTGGTCCATGGCGGCCCGCAGGGCAGCTTCGGCAACGAATGGGGCTATCGCTGGAATCCGCAAACCTATGCCGGCGCCGGCTATGCCGTTGTGATGATCGATTTCCACGGTTCGACCGGCTACGGCCAGGCCTTCACCGATGCCATCAGCCAGGATTGGGGCGGCGCACCGCTGGAAGACTTGCAAAAGGGTTTGGCGGCGGCAGTCGGGAAGTACGACTGGCTCGATCGCAGCCGCGCTTGCGCACTCGGCGCTTCCTATGGTGGCTACATGATGAATTGGATCGAAGGCAACTGGGCCGACGGCTTCAAGTGCATCGTCGACCATGACGGCGTGTTCGATACGCGTTCGATGTATTACTCGACCGAAGAACTCTGGTTCAACGAGTGGGAAAACGGCGGCCCCTACTACAAGGTCCCGGCCAAGCATGAGAAATTCAATCCGGCCAACTACGTCAACAACTGGAAGATGCCGATGCTGGTGATCCAGGGCGACTTGGACTTCCGCATTCCCGTCACGCAGGGCCTCGGTACCTTTACTGCGCTGCAACGCCAGGGTGTGGAAAGCAAGCTGCTGGTGTTCCCCGACGAGAACCATTGGGTCTTGAAGCCGGCCAACTCGGTCCTGTGGCACCACACGGTGCTGGACTGGCTGGACCAGCATCTCAAGGGTGCTCAATAAACCCGCAGTGCCGATCTGAATGCTATTTTTCTTCCTGCTCCGCCCGGAGCGGGAAGACGAGTGCTTTCTTGCGTTCGGAGCGATGTTTGCGGCCGCGCATGATATGCCACCATAGCAGCGCCGGCAAGGCGAAGCCGGCGATCCAGTGCAGCCATTCGGCCATGCCGCGCAACGCGTCCCCATCGAAATAATACAGGCCGTAGCCGCTGATGCCGATCAGGATCAGGCTGCCGGCGACCAGCGCGCCAGGCGCCCGGTTGCGCCCCTGTTGCCAGGCATTGAGCACATGGTTGTGCAGGAATGTCCCCGAAATGAACAGGGTCAGCATGGCGGCGCCGCCATGTACTTTCATCAGCCAATGCAGGGCCGGATCGGGCAATCCATCCACACCGGCCTTGCCGTTCAATATCAGCCACCACGCCCCCGTTGCAACCAGCAGCAGCACCAGGACGTAGAGCAGGCGGCGCCGCATCTTGCCGACACGCAGCGAAGGCGGGCGGTGAGGCAGGGTGCGCGCTCTCACGATGCGGTACCGAAGAAAGCCACTTGTGCGCCCCTGCGGCTGAGCATGGGGTGGCGCGGATCGCCGCTGGCGAGCACGACCTTGGTCAGGAGGTCGGCTTCCATGCAGGTGGGAGCGATGATGCTGGCGGCGGAGCCTGCCGGCAACGCCCGCCGCGTGGCGCCGTCGAACAGGGCCGAACGCTCGCCCATGCCATCGGCATCGAGTCCTCCCGCTGCCGAGCTGGCCAGGGCTTCGTTGTACAGGCTGACCGCCAGCGGCATGCTGTCCGGCTTGTCGGGCGAGCGCAAGTGCACCACCATGGCTTCACTGCCATGGTAGCGCAGGTCGCCGCCCGCATTGACCAGCGCTTCGGTGCAGCCGTGCTGCAGCAGCATGGCAAGCGCGCGGTCAACCGCATAGCCTTTGGCGATGCCGCCGAGGTCGAGCAGGCAGGGCGCATGTTTGTGGAAGGTCGTGCCTTCGATGTGCCAGCGCAGCATGCCGTCCCGTAGCAAAGACGGTTCCTGGCCCGCATGGGCCGGCAGCAAGCCGGCCGCGACGAGCTCGGAAGCGACGGTGCAATCGAATGCATAGCCGGATTCTTCCGCCGCCGCCTGGGCCGCATGCAGAACAGCCGCCGTGCGCAGATCGACCGACGTCGTGCTGCTCACGGGAGAAACATTGATGCGACCGAGGTCGCTTGCCGGTTCGTGAAAACTCATCAACACGTGAATGGCCGCGATTTCTCCGAAAGCGGCTGCGAATGCCGTGTCGGCATGTTCTTGCGTCTCGGCCATCACGCCGATTTCGACCAGGGTGCCGAGCAGGGGCTTGGCGCGCCGCCGGTGGATCACGATCAGGCGCCGAGCAGGGCGACTTGCACGTAATGTGTCAAGCGGCGGATGCCGTCGCTCAAATGCGTGCAGGACATGGTGGCGCCGCTGATGTTGGCGATGTCGTTGCCGACCGCCAGCGCGGCCGAGGCGCTCTTGCCGACGAATTGGGTGCGCCACGGCTTGGCGCTCACCTCGCCGCCGTGTGCTTCACGGTAAGAGAGGATTTCCACGTCGCGGATTTTGCCGTCAGGGTCGAAGGCCACGGCGTAATTGATCAATTGGAATTTGCCGATCACGGCGTCCGTCAGCACGTAGCCCAGCACCTTGTCGCCATTTTTCGCCACAGCCAATTGCCAAAACCCGGCGTTGACCGGGGTGCCGCTTTGCGCCTCGATTTTTTTTTGCTGCTCGGCGGTGAGCTTGATGGCCCGCGTCTCGAACGTACCGGCTTCCGGGAACATCAGCTTTTGCGCCTCGGCCGCCGTCATGTAATCGGTCGCGAAGGCGCAGGGCGCAAAGAACGCCGCCGGGATGGCCGCCGCGGCGACGACTGCGGCGGGAAACAGGGGAAAATGACGCATCTGATTCGGGAAACTGCCGGAGCAAAATCAGAATTGTAGACCCATACCGAGGTCGAAGCGCGAAAAGTCCGTGTTGACGCGGAATTTCTGGTAATCGACCTTGAACACCACGTTCGGATTCAGGTAGTAGTTCAGGCCGACGGTGCCGACCGTATCGTGCGGAATGGCGAAGGTCGTGAAGGTGGTCGGGGACGAAGGATTGGGGACGGGACCGGTCGGATAAGCCGAGAAGCCTGGGGCAATGCCTTCGTAGGAGGTACCCATGTCGTACCGCTCGTAGCGAGCGAACGGCGACAGGTGCTGCGTGCCGCTCTGCCAGACGTTGTAGGCGCCCTGCACGAACCAGCCGTCGAAGCTGGCCGGAATCGGGTTGGACGTGCCGGGGTAGAGCATATTCGCGGAAGCGGTGTTGGAGATCGTGCCGCGCGCATACAGCGCTTCGAGGTCGAGCTTGCCCGGCTGGTAGCGCGCATGGGTTTCCCATAGCGTCACGCGCTCGTTGTCCGGGACCGTCGTTGCGGCAGGCACGGCCACGCCGCTGAACAAGGTGCCACCCAGGGTCACGCCGGGAACGCCGCGATAGTTGAATGCGGCGAAGGCGGAGAGATGGCGCGAGTTGGCCAGGGCCGTCTCCTGGTGCGTGGCCTGCATCGGCGCCGTGCCGTTGTTTTCCATTTCCAGCGCATTGGTATAAAGCGCAGCTTCCGGCGTGAAATTCCATTTCGACAGGTTGAGGCCTGTGGTGAGGCCGGTATGCCATTCGAAGCCGCCGTCGGTCGTGCCGTACAGCGAGAGGCCGCCTTCGCGCCAAGTGCTGGGGATGATCAGCGTTTCGACGAAGTTGCGTTGTACGCCATAGTAATTGGTCGGCTCATGGTTTTCGTTGAGGAAGCCGGCCGGGATCAGGAACAGGCCGGCCTTCATGCCGAGCTTGTCGTTGAATTTGTGGTCGACATAAAATTGCTCGACTTCGAATTCGCCCGGGTCGGACGCCGAGGCCACGGCGTGCTCGACTTCGAATTCCGAATTGAAGCGCGTCTTGTCGTCGAACTGGTAACCGATGCCGAATACGGCGCGCGCCAAGTCGGTCTCGCTGGCATTGGCGTCCTTGGGATGGGTGTAATACATCTCGCCATAGCCCCAGATGTCGAGTTTGTCGCGCGCTTCTGCCTGCGCGGCAGCGGCGGCCGATTGCTGCGCCACCTGCTGCGTCGCCTGCGCCACGGTTTGCGATGCCTGAGCGATCTCGGCCTTCATTTCCTTCTGTGCCTGCACCGTCTGCGCCTGCTCGGTCGCGATGCCGGTGTTCTGTTTCTTGATCTCGGCCAGTTCCTGCTTCATGTCGTCCATCTGCTTCTTCATGGCCTCGACCTGTTGCTCAAGCAATTCGTTTTGCTTTTCGAGCTTCTTGATCAGCTTGGCATTGTCGGCGGTCGGGCTGGCGGCGAAGGCGGAATGGGCGGCGGTCAAAGCCAGGGATAGGCATAGTGCGCGGACGGCAAGCGAAGCGGCGGAGGGTTTCATGGTTTGTTGTCTTCGGTTAAAAGTGGGAAGTCGGGGTTTAGTTCGAAGTGCCGGCCGCAGCTTTCAGGCATTGCGGCTGCCGGCGGTAGGCCGATGGATTGTTCGGGTCGTAGCCGTCGGTCAGCGTGCAGAGGAAATTGACGATCTGGTTGATTTCCCTGGCACTGAGCGAAGGGGCGATGCCCGGGTTGTATGGCACTTCGGCGACGTTGAAGTTGGCATCGTATGCCGCCGGCAAATCGTTATAGGGTCTGTCGGGCGTCATGCCGTCGGCTTTGACGTACCAGCGCGTCGGGTTGGTATCGCGCGTGACGTACCAGGTGACGACGTCGCTCAAATTGTCGAACACACCGTTGTGGAAGTAATGCTGCTTGACCGCGACGTTGCGCAGCGTGGGCACCTTGAACATGCCGCAGAACTGGGGCAGCATGGAATAAGTGGTGCGCAGCGGGCCGCACAGGCCGAGGTCGTAGTAGCGGTAGTCGCCGCCGAGGGCGGCGCCGTTGGCCGGGACGTAGGGCAGCGCCGTATCGTCGGCATTGGCGGCGATCTTCCAGTTGCGCGGGATGCCGACATTGTCGTAGGTGAAGTCGGTGAACAGCGCCGGGGTGCCGGCGACCGGTACCGAGAGATGGCAAGCCGTGCAATTGCCCTTGCCCGGATCGTTGAACAGGGCCAGGCCTTGCTGCTCGTCGGGCGTCAGGCTCGCCTGGCCTTTGGTGAAAGCGTCGAACTTGCTCGAAAACGGGCGAAATTCCGGCCCTTCTGCTTCATAGGCGGCCAGTGCCGCACCGACCGACGCCAGCGTGCTTGCCGCGTCCGAGGTGCCGGCTGCGCCGAACACTTTCTGGAATTGCGCATAGTAGGGGCGTGCCGAAAGCCGTTGCCGCACATCGGCGGCGCCGCTGTTTGCCATTTCGAACTGGTTCAGGAAAGGCTGTTGCGCCTGCTCGATCAGGCTGGCGGCACGGCCGTCGCGAAAGAAGCCGCCGGTTGGCGTGCCGCCCGAAGCGAAATGGAAGGCCGGGGTGAACGAGACGTAGGTCAGCGAAGGCGTGTTGCGCAGACCCGGCAAGTCCACGTTGGGGCCGCCCAGCGGCACCGGCAGGCCGTCATTGGCGGAAAAGCCCGTTGCTTGTACATGGCAGGTAGCGCAGGACTGCTTGCCAGAAGCGGAAAGCGCTCGATCATTGAAGATCAGCTTGCCGAGTTGCGCCTTCTCGGACAGGGAGGCAACCGTCGCGCCAGACGCTGTACCGGCGTCACCTTCGGCGCCTCCACCGCCACAGGCGGCAAGCAAGGCCGCGGCCGACAATGCAAATGGAAGTGCGGCATATTTCGCTGAATTGGCGGCTGAGAAGGAGGCGCTTTGGGGACGGGTGTTGTTAATGGAATGAAATGGCATTCGCAAATATTAACGCGAATCATTCTCATTTTCAAGTGTATTGTCAAAACACCTCAATCGATGTTGTTTTCTGTTTCGTTTTCTGTTCCGGGAAGTGGGCCTCGCTTAGTTCGACGATGTCTCCTCCGGGCGTAGCGTCAAGACTCGCACGCCGTTCCGGGTGACAGCCACCGTGTGCTCGAACTGCGCGGACAATTTCCCGTCCTGGGTAACAACCGTCCAGCCGTCGTCTTCGGTCTCCACCTCTCGACGGCCTTGGTTGAGCATCGGCTCGATGGTAAACACCATGCCTTCGCGCAAGAGCTGGCCGGTGCGCGGTTTGCCCCAATGCAGCACCTCAGGGTCTTCATGCATTTCTCGGCCTATGCCGTGCCCGCAATATTCCCGCACGATCGAGTAGCCGCTTTGCCGCGCGTGCTGTTCGATGGCATGGCCGATATCGCCCAGCCTGGCTCCCGGTTTGACGGCCTTGATTCCCTTCCACAGCGCTTCATAGGTGACTTGCACCAGTCTCCTGGCAGCCGGCGAGACCTCGCCCACGAGATAGGTTTTGCTGGAGTCGGCGATGAAGCCGTTCTTTTCCAGCGTGATGTCGAAATTCACGATATCGCCGTTTTGCAGAATCTCGGTCGCGGACGGGACGCCGTGGCAAACGACGTGGTTGCGCGAAGAGTTCAGCGCATACGCGTAGCCGTATTGGCCCTTGCTTGCGGGGCGCGCCTTGAGTTCATTGACGATGAAGCTGTCGACCAGGTCATTGATCTGCATGGTGGACATGCCGATCAGGTTCAATCGATTCAGGTGGGTGAATACGCTTGCCAGCAGCTTGCCCGACTCCGCCATCAAGGCGATTTCTTCCGCTTGCTTGATCACGTCGATGCGCCCCTGAGCGCGTGGGTTTCCACTCCGGCGGCCTGAAGTTCCCGCAGTACCACGTCATTGAACGTCAGGGCCGGATTCAATTCGCACAGCATCCCGATCTTGATCCAGAAAGCCGCTTGCGCATTGATGGAACGGCAGGCCACGGCACTGGCCTTGCGTATCTGGTCGTGCAGATCGTCGTCGATGTTTACGATGCCCATGTGATCCTGGAATATATAAAATGTATATGAATTATATGCTCCTTTTGCGTCGCGACGCAAAAAAAGCGAACCCGGCATCGTGCCGGGCTCGCTTTTCAAGGAAGGGGAGGCGCGTTGGAACGCCTTATTTGCCGATCTGCTTGCTGACACCGTTTTCCTGCCGGTTCAGCGTGCGCTGTTCCTGCCTGGTGATGTGGCCGCCGTTCTGCGATGCCATGTCGCGCTCTTCCTGGCGAATCTGGTGGTCTTCCTTGTGCAGTTGCGCGGCCTGGCCTTTGCTGATATCGCCTTCCTTGACTTCGTTATGGATACGCGCGTTTTGATTCTTCAACCGGTTGTTGACCTGGGTGCGGCGCGGATGATCCTTTTGCCACTGGGTCTCGCCTGCATTGGCGGCGAAGCTGCTCAACAAGCCGATGGTGCCGATGAGGATAAGAATGTGACGCGTGTTCATGCCGGGTCTCCTTGGGGTTGTGGGGTTTGACTACCTACAGTGCCTTAACGCGCGGGGGCGAAAATTCGGATACGCAAAAATATGTTTCGACGGTAACAGTTCGTAAGCAAAGGGAAGGCAATCATGGTTCGCATGGACGGTTTGCTTGCCATGGGTTATATTTTTCCGCTTGATTATGAACCGAATCATCCGGATGAATATCAGAGTTTTTTCCTTGCTAATACTGTGCCTGTCGACGCTCCAGCCGGCTCTGGCGGCGGATTCCGCCGCGCCGCGTATCGTGACGCCGCGGCCGCCCTTGAACGCAGCAGAATCGAATGTGGTCAACCTGTTCGAAAACGCCGCGCCTTCGGTGGCGTACATCTTTATCGAAAAACAAGCCTTGACCGGATTTTTCTCGGTGGGCACCGCCAAGGGAGCCGGCAGCGGGTTCGTCTGGGATGCGGCAGGCCATGTCGTCACCAATTATCATGTGGTGGAAGACGCGACCAAGGTGCAGGTCCAGCTCGATTCGGGCAAGCCGATTCCGGCGAGGGTGATCGGCATCGCCCCCGAATACGATCTGGCGGTCGTGCAGTTGAAAGAGGTGCCGCGCGATTTGCGGCCCATTCCGCTCGGCTCCTCGCACGATCTGAAGATAGGCCAATCGGTCTACGCAATCGGCAACCCCTACGGTTTGTCGCGCACGCTGACCACGGGGATTGTCAGCGCACTGGACCGCACGCTGCCGACTTCCGAATATGCCGAAATCGCCGGTGTAATCCAGACCGATGCGGCAATCAACCCGGGCAATTCAGGCGGTCCGCTGCTCGATAGCGCGGGACGCCTGATCGGCGTCAATTCGGCGATACGTTCCGATTCGGGCAGCTCGGCGGGCATCGGCTTCGCCATCCCCGCCGACATGGTCAATCGCGTGGTGCCCAAGCTGATTGCGACGGGCAGGGCGCCGCGGCCCGGCATCGGCATCTTGCCGGCCGACCCCATGCTGGTGGCGCGCTCGGGCATTTCCGGTGTGGTGATCGCCGGCGTGACGCGCGGTTCCCCGGCCGAGCAGGCCGGCTTCAAGATATTGGACCGCCGCACCGGCGATGCGGGCGACATCATTGTCGGCGTCAACGGCAAGCGTATCGATACGCTCGCGACGTTTGTCGCCGAGTTGGACCGCGTCGGGATCGGCAATACTGCGGAGATTCGCGTCCGCCGCGACGGCAATGAACGAACTGTCAAAGTCAAAGTGGTCGATGTGTTGCGTTGACCGGGAAGAAAAACCATGAACCTGAAACGAATCCTTGCTCTGTCAGCCATGTGCTGCGGCTTCGCCATGGCCGGCCATGCCCTGGCGCATGCCCATCCGAAAAGCATGGTGCCTGCGGCCGACGCCGCTGTTGCCTCGCCCGCCGAAGTCCGCATCGTCTTCAATGAAGCGCTGGAGACGGCCTTCAGCTCGCTGACTGTGCAGGATGCTGCCGGCCATGCCGTCGCCGGCGGCAAGACCGAGGTCGACAGCGCCACGCACGCCACCATGCATATGAGCCTGCCGGCGCTCGTGCCCGGCGTCTATACCGTCAAATGGGTGGCGGTCGCACGCGACGGCCACCGCAGCAGCGGCAGCTATCGCTTTACCGTCAAGTAGATGGGCGAGGGTGCAGAGGCGCTGCAGCCCTGCTTCGCAGCCTTGATCGATATCGCCCTGGCTATCTGCGCGGGCGGTTTGCTATGGCGCCGTTTCCTTGCCAGGGACGCCCTGGCGGGTGCCCTGTCTCTCGGGTTGATCGCCACGCTGGCCGGCCTGGCCGGCAGTTTGTGGGCCGAAGCGGCCGCCATGAGCGGGGCGGAAGGTGTGGCGGCATGGCAAGCTGTGCCGCTGATGCTGACGCAAACCGCCTACGGGCACGCCGCCTTGCTCGGCGCTTTGGCGTGGTGCGTTTTCCTGTTTGCTTTTCTCGTGCGGCGGCGTTTCGCCGCTTGGCCAATTGTCGCTTGGTGTGCGCTTGCCCTCGTCTGTGTCGCACGCGCAGCGAGCGGGCATGCGAACGATGCCGGCTGGGGCGGCTACGCGGTCTGGGTTCACGCGCTGCATATTGCCGCCGGCTGCGTATGGGTGGGGACAGTCATACTTGCCGCCGGCAAGGCCCTATCCTGGCGCAGCTGGGCCGTGCCGGAAAGAGTCGAGTTTGCACGGAATATTTCCCGCGCA
The DNA here is from genome assembly GCA_036391935.1 of Burkholderiaceae bacterium. Classification (GTDB taxonomy): domain Bacteria; phylum Pseudomonadota; class Gammaproteobacteria; order Burkholderiales; family Burkholderiaceae_D; genus PKWO01. The sequence goes on from DASVYZ010000430.1 coordinate 12,918, forward strand.
GCGACCTTGGCACTGGCGACCGTGGCGGCAAGCGGCGCCGTCAATACCTGGCGCATGCTCGGTGAAGCCGGCATTTCATTGAACGACAACTACACGGCGCTGCTGGCCGCCAAGCTGGCTTGCGTGGGGCTTGCCGTCTGCATGGGAGGCTATAACCGCTGGCGTGTCATGCCGGTCCTGATGGAAAAGGGTGCAGCAAAGCGGTTTGCGACCGTGCTGCTGGCGGAGGGGGCGGTATTGCTGGGTGTGATGCTGTTGGCGGCAAAGCTCGGTTCGGCCATGCCGCCGATGTAAGCTCAGGCGGATTTCTTTTTCGGCACAGTGCCGCTGGTTTGGCGTTTCCATTCTTCTTCATACGCGCGCTGGAATTGTTCGCCGAACAGCAGCTTGCCGTCATCGCGTGCGGCATCGCACACGTCCTGGAACAGCTCGCCATAGAGCGCCCAGCATTTCGCCTTGCGGTTGGCTGCGATCATGGAATCGAGCACGGGGCGGGTCTTGATCTGTTCTTCCAGCAGGGCAGGGTCGAGCCGCGCCAGCAGGTCGGCCAGCGCGGCGCGCATGCCCGCCTTGAGCGCATCCTGATGGATGCGCAGCGCGGCGCAGGCATCGTCGACGGACGCGGCTGCGCTCATGAAGCCGGGCACGGCGGCGCCGAACAGTTGCAGCATGGCTGCGCGTGCCGTAGGCAGTACGCGCAGCGGGTTATTTCCCCCGAGGACATTGGTCGAATCCGGATCGACTTCCTGCTTGCGCAGCGGCGGCTCGGACAATTGCTGCAGCATGCCGTTCGTCACGGCGGCGGCGAAGGCGCCCATCGCTTCCATCCATTCCGGCGTGATCGCTGCAGGCATGCTGTCCTGGGGCAGACGCGCACCGCGCAGGAAGGCCTGGGTCAATGCCATGGAGTCCAGCGAATGCGCCGCCGCGGCGGCTTTCGCCGGTTCGGGCTTGGGCGTATCGACGACGAACAGCGAATTCAATTCCGGCACATCGAGTTCGTTGGCGGATTGCTCGACCTTGGCGATCTTGGCTGCAGGTGTTGCCGGCGCTGCGTCGAGAATACCGGCGTAATGCACGCTATCCTCGGCATCGAGCAGGGTGATATCGACCGGCAGGATTTCTTCCGCGGCCGGCGCGGCCAGCGCCTGTCCCTGGTCGATGTCGAACGGCGAGACAAAGGCGCCATTGCTCGCGACGCTGTTAAGCGCCGGTGCCGCGCCGAACGGCGATTCGGCACGTAGCATGAAGAGCCCCACTTCAATTTCGTCGCCGAAATGCAAGTCCACGTCAGCCGCCAGCGGAATCTTCTTGCCATTGATCCGGATCGGACTGACCTGGCTCAGGTTCATGATGCTGTGGCGCATGCCGTCGCTCTTGATCGAAGCCTGACGGCGCGAGATATGGCATTTGGGGTCGGGCAGGATCAGGGTGTTATCCGTTCCGCGGCCCAAGGAACCGCCCGCCGGGCCAAACACCGCCGAAGGCGGGTCGTCCGCTGCCTGATTATCGTAGGAAATGACGCTGATCTTAATCATGGGTAAGGCCGATGGGGCTCAGGTTGATGGCCTGGGCGTCGGCGAATCCGTATGTTGTAGAGATTCGCAGAGCGATAGTCAATGCCTGACTGCGCAACATCTGCTGGGCAGGCTTTCTTTTGTTGGCATGATTTTATCGTTATTTGTTTACCAATGACGCATGGTTTCTCCGATTTTCTTGAATTAACCAATGCCAACGCATTTTCCATGCTTCTGAAATTTGATGTGCGGCAATGTTGTGGCTCTGAATTTCGCCCATCAGCGAAATCAGTCGCCCCAAAACAAAAACGCCACCTCGCGGCGGCGTTTTTGCATTGAGCGCGCTGGGATTACTTGTGCGCGACTGCGGCGTTCGAGACGTTGCCCGAGGTGGTTGCGGGTTTGTCGAATGCGACGAACCCGGTCGGGACCGTATCGCCCGATTGCTTCAGTTCGGCGACGACTTCGGCGCGGGTCTTTCCGGTGGGGATGGCATTGCCGTTTTGCGGACGGGCGCCATTGCCGGCCGCGGCAACGGGGTTGGTGGTGCCGATGAAGCTGTAAGTGGGCGCGGTGCCGTCCTTTTGTGCTTGTTGCAATTCGGCGATCACTTCGGCTCGGGTCTTGCCCGAGACGACATGGGTTTCATTTTGGTCGGCGAAAGCGGCGCTGGCGGCGGTCAGGGCGGTCAAGGCGGCGACGGCGGCGATGATTTGTTTGGCGTTCATGTTCATACTCCTTGGTGTTCGGTTTGGAAATCGGGCAGGGAATGCATGAACCGGTGCCCGTCTGTCTTGCCGTGAGTCGCGTTTGTTCGCGTGCTCACCATGGACGTCACTTTATACTTTGTCGGAATGAAGATAAACGCGAGTAATTGCAATGGTTTGTTTCTGAAAATGGAACAATAATTGATGGGTCAACAGTCTACGGTGTAACTAAGCCTTTGATTTATCAAGTGATATGCATTTTTTCAGTATTTGTTCAGTCAAGCATGGTTAATATTTTCATGCAAGCCAGTTGCATACTAATTATTTTCGTTGATAAATTTTCGTCAATAAAGACGTAAGATACGGCGTCGAATGTCCCACAGATCTGATTGCATGAATCCCATCCGTACAAAAAGCGCATTGCTGGTCGCTATCGATGCCGGCGCACGGCCCGACTATCTGTTTTTCTGGGGACATCGTCCCGCTGCCGGCGGCAAGCTTGGGGTTTCCTGCATGAGCCAATGGTATGCGGCGCCATTCGAGCACGAGGGCGTGTTTTACCCGACTGCCGAGCACTTCATGATGGCCGGCAAGGCAAGGCTGTTCGGCGATGAGGAGGCGGTAGCGCAGATTCTGGCTGCCCCGGGGCCGGACAAGGTCAAGGCCATCGGGCGGCGTGTAAAGAACTACGACGACGCGGCCTGGAGCCGCGAGCAGCTATGCCGTTGTGGTGGCGGGCAACCTGGCCAAGTTCGGGCAGGATGCCGCACGCAAGGCTTTCCTGCTTGGCACCGGCGACAAGGTTCTCGTGGAGGCCAGCCCGGTCGATGCGATCTGGGGCATAGGTTTGGCTAAAGACGATTCCGCGGCAGCCAGACCGCATGAATGGAAAGGCGAGAACCTGCTCGGCTTCGCCTTGATGGAAGTCAGAGAGAGCTTGCGCCGGTCGTGATTATTGGCCGGTATTCTTCTTGGCCCAATCGGAAATGCCGCGCGCCATCGACACGAATTCGCTCGGCATCATGATGATGGTCGTGGTGTTTTGTTCGGCCCCGACTTCGGTGAT
>DASVYZ010000431.1:0-2413 GCA_036391935.1 Burkholderiaceae bacterium
AAAGGAGCCTGACATGATTTTGAATATCGACGGCTTCGATGCCTATTGCTATACCGGCGGCAAACCTTTCGACGCGAATTTGCCTACGGCAGTGTTCGTGCACGGCGCGCAAAACGATCATTCGGTGTGGATTTTGCAGACGCGCTATTTCGCCCATCACGGCTACGGCGTGCTGGCGGTCGACCTGCCTGGCCATGGCCGCAGCAAGGGCAACGCCTTGACTTCGGTCGAAGCCATGGCCGATTGGCTGTTGCGCGTGCTCGATGCGGCCGGCGTCAGGCAGGCGAGCCTGATCGGCCACAGCATGGGTTCGCTGATCGCGCTCGAAACTTCCGCGCGCGCGCCTGAACGCGTCGGCAAGCTGGCCCTGGTCGGCACGGCGTATCCGATGAAGGTGTCGGACACGCTGCTGAACGCCGCGCTCAATGAAGAGCAGAGCGCCATCGACATGGTCAACATCTGGTCGCATAGCTCCATCGCACAAAAGCCCTCCTTCCCCGGCCCAGGCTTTTACGTGGCCGGCGGCGGCCAGCGCCTGATGCAATATGTCTCGCGCCATAGCGAGGAGAAAGTGTTCCGCATCGATTTCACGGCGTGCAACAGCTATGCCAATGGCGAAGCGGCGGCGCAGGCAGTGAAATGCCCGACGCTATTCTTGCTCGGCAAAAAAGACATGATGACGCCGCCCAAGGCCACCGCGACATTGACCAAGGCAATCGCGCACGGCAAAACGGTGATGTTGGACAATTGTGGTCATGCCTTGATGGCGGAACAGCCCGACGCAGTACTCGATACGCTCTACGGTTTCATCAATGCTGATCGGCGGCACTGAGCCTGCCATGCTCGCCGTGACGGGGACTACGCCGTTGCGCAACAACGGCTATGGAATGCCTTTGCCGATCCACGCCAGCCCAAACTCTTCTGGCGCCCGGCGAGACCGCAGCCTGACGCCCCGCTGGCCGAAAGCATGGCAGCCGCGATATTGCAGCGCAATCAGGGCCAAGCCAGGCCGAGCGGCAGTTCCGCCGGGCCGAACAGGAAATGCAACACGCGCCGCTTACTGGTTCCGCGCGACCTCGACGAGGCATGCAACAGCAGCGGCCGCATAGCCAGGATGTCGCCGCGATTGGCATGGCAGGGTTCCTCGCCAATTTCGTCGCGCAGGCGCAATGCTTGTTCGTCGGAGAGCCGTCCGACGGTATGGCTGCCCGGCACCACGTTCAAAGGCCCATCGTCAGGTCCGCAGAAATCGAGATGCAGCCGCAGTACCAGCATGCGGCTCATCACCTCGACGGGCGCCTGCACGAACCACATGCCGTCCTTGCGCGACCAGCCGCGCAATTCAGGGCGCTCGATGCGCTCGGCAACCGGAATCGACAAATCCTGGTGCGCAGCCACGAGCCAGTTCTTGTCGCTCGACTTTTCGAAGTAGGTGCATTGCACCGGCACCACAGCCCTGGGATCGAGCAATTGCAGGAAGGGCTCCATGGCCAAATGCAAGGCCAGGGCGCGGCACCAATCAAAACTCAGCAGGTTGCGCATGCCTGCGCCCAGCACGGGCAGGTTTCGCACTTCGTCCTCGATGGCCTCGATCGCATGGCGCGGCAATGCCTGTTCGACGAGCGCATAGCCATTCTCCTGGAAGCGCCCGATTTCGCTCAATGCGCTTCCTTCCACGGATCGTAAGCCCCCACGCTCCGCAAATGCCCGTCCAAATCGCGGCAAGCGAATCCGCGCCCGCCATAGTCCTCGTCGCGCATGGCCCGCGCGATCTCCGCCCCTTCGAGCACAGCGCGCGCATGGACCGCGTCGGGATCGCCAGCCACGATGCAGGTGCTTTGCGTTTGCACGCCGCCGGTCTCGTCGGGCTGCTTGATGAACTTGCCGAACGCATTATCCGCCGCCGTGCCGAGCAAGGGCATGCCGCCGCCCAAGGACCGCTGCGCATGGTGGACCGCGCCGCCATCGCCCGGCAGCACGAGATGCTTGTGGAAGCCGAACACCTTGCACGAACGTTCGATGGCCGCCACGGCATCGCGGTAGCGCATGGCCGGGATCAGGGTGGAAGGTGTCTGCACGCTCATGGCGGCCTCAGACGAAAAATCCTACAGGCGATGGAACTCCGCATCGAACGGACCGATCTGCACCGGCGAGCGCCAAGTCGCATCGCGCAAGCTGCTCGGGATCAGGTGATCGACACCCAGCAGCACGGCAAAGATCGCCATGCGCACCGGAATGCCATTGTCGGTCTGGCGGAAAATCGCCAGGCGCGGGTCCTGGTTCAGGTCGGTGGACAAATCGTTCGCGCCGGCGCGGGAATCGCGCGGCAGCGGGTGCATGACGAAGGTGTTCGGGCTGCACGCGGCATCGAGCATGGCGCGATCCACTTGCAAGTCGGCGCTGTAGCCTTCGA
>DASVYZ010000432.1:0-2472 GCA_036391935.1 Burkholderiaceae bacterium
ACGCCGGCGGGATTGGCGCAAAGTGGCGGCACCCCCTACCATGCCTCCACCTCAACCACGGAGACTGTCATGACCACGAACTTCTCAATGTCGCGCCGCAAGCTGCTGGCCGGCATCGCACTCGCCCCGGCGGCCGCGCTATTGACGCCGCCATCGCTTGCCGCTTCGGACAATACACAAGCGGCCATCTCGCAGCTGAATCGGCTCGAGACGAAGAACGATGGAAGAATCGGCCTGGTGCTGCTCGATGCGCAAGGCGCAATACTGCTGCAACACCGTGCCGAAGAGCGCTTTCCCATGTGCAGCACCTTCAAGATGATGCTGACGGCATGCGTTCTGCAGCGCAGCGCGAGCGACGCGGCATTGATGGCACGCCACATCGATTTCGACAAGCACGTATTGATGTACAACTCGCCTGTCACGGAACAGCACGTGGGCCGGGGCATGAACGTGCAGGAACTCTGCATCGCCGCGATGGAGCATAGCGACAATGCCGCCGCCAATCTTTTGCTGGCCCAGATCGGTGGCCCCGGTGCGGTGACGGCTTATGCGCGCGGACTGGGCGACCCGGATTTCTACCTCGTCAACGAAGAAGGCCATCTTGCCTCCGGCGCGCCGGAAGAGAAGAACGATACGACCACGCCGCACGCGATGGCGCGCAGCCTGCACCGCCTGGCCCTGGGCGACGGCTTGCCGGCGGCTCAGCGCGAGCTATTGCTGGAATGGATGCGTGCCAACAAGACAGGGAGCAAGCGTATCCGCGCCGCGGTGCCGGCCGGCTGGCTGGTGGGCGACAAGACCGGCGGCGGCGACTATGGCAGCACCAACGACATCGCCGTCCTGGAGCGGCCGGGCAAGCCGCCGCTGGTCTTGTCCATCTACTTCACGCAGCACAGGAAGGATGCGCCCTTGCGCGACGAGGTGGTGGCTGCCGCCGCACGGATAGCGCTCGCCGAATTGACTTGACCCCTTACTTGACCTCGCGGCTTCCGACCACGTAGAGGCGGCAATCCCGGTGCACCTTGCCGCACTCGGCCAATGCGGCGGCGGAAGGGTCGCCGCCGGCCGCCATGGCATAGCCGCCGTCGGGTGCGATGGCGAAGGCGCGCGGTTGATGCAGCTTCAGGAATTGCCGGTAGGCTTGCCTGCCGCGTTCGCTCAGGTAAGGCACGTCTTGCGGCAGCGGAAGCGGCGCCGCAGCTTCCTCGCTGCGGGCCAGCGGCGGACCGGACCAGGTCACGGCATCGTCGACGGCATAGACCACGCATTGCTTGCCCGCGGCTGCGCAAATGCGCTTGCCCGAAGCCAGCGGATCGAAACCGCCGCCCTTGGTCAAGTGCCAGCCGTCCGGTGCGATGAAAAAGACGCGCGGAATCGGCAGCTCGAGAAATTTGCGGTAGGCGGCGCGTCCGGCATCGTCGAGCCAGGGCACGGCATCGACGTCATCGATCCTGGCCGCATGCGTTGGTGCCGGAAACGCCGAGGGCACATAGTCCGGGTAAGCGATATGGTTGGGCAGGCCTAGTCGGCCGAGGAACGCATCCACCTTTGACGCCCAGACAAACATGCCTTCCGGATAGCCCAGCAGATTGTGCGTGTCGGGCGCGAATTTGCCGAGATCGGCCAGCTCGGCCTTGCCGCCGGCAGCCGCGTAGCTGTCGAACATGGCATGCCAGACCGATGTGGCGAACTTCGAATCGTTCTGGCCATACAGCCAAAGCGAAGGCAGCCTGGTCGCCTGCGCATAATGCTTCAATGCCAGATCCTGGCTCAAGGCTTCCATCGGGCAGTTCGAAATCACCGCGCCGCCGACGAAGTTGACCAGGCCTTTCACCTCGGGCCGGCTCATGGTGCCGCTCAGGGCGCCATAAGCCAGCGTATTCCAGCCGCCAAAGCTGCCGCCGGCAACCACCACGCGCGAAGGATCGACGAACGTCTGTGCCTCCAGATAGCCGATCACGGCATCGATGTCGCGCGCATTGGCGAGCCCGACTTCCTCCTGATTACAATGCGAATAAATTTGATGCCCTTGCGACCCGGCATAGCCGCGCATCATGGGAATCGCCACGGCATAGCCGCGCGAAAGGAAATAATAGGCGCCGAAGCTGCGGTGGTAGCGCTCCTGCTCCTGCGCCGGCCTGTCGTTCGAACCATGATTGAGAATGGCGAGCGGGAACGGGCCGCGGCCGGGCGGCGTCATGATGGTGACCTGGAGCAGTACACGCTCAGGGCCATGGGTCGGCACCATGGCCACCCGTTCATTGGTGGAGAGCGGCGGGAAGTCGTCGGGCGACTCCGCCGCCAGTACGCCAGCCGTGCCGGCTGCACTGGCCATGCCGGGCAAGCCAAGGGCAAGGGAAAACAGCAGGACAAGGAAAGGTTGGCGCGGCAAAATCATCGTGGAGCGGTGGATTCGTCGCAGGCACTCTACGTCAAGTCCGGGTAAAAAACAACGAGGGAGCAAAAGGATAA
>DASVYZ010000433.1:0-2108 GCA_036391935.1 Burkholderiaceae bacterium
GCCGGCGCCGAAGCCTTGCTGCGCTGGCAGCACCCGGATCGCGGCACGATTTCCCCCGGTTCGTTCATCGGCGTGGCCGAAGAGACCGGCTTGATTCTCGACATAGGCGACTGGGTGCTGGAAGAGGCATGCCGCCAGATCCGCCGCTGGCATGACGCCGATTTGCAGATGCCGCCTGTTGCGGTCAATCTTTCGGCGCGCCAATTCGACGCCGAATTGCCGGCGAAGTTGCAAGTCCTGCTTGAACGCCATGGGGTGGCGCCGGAACAGATCAAGCTCGAAATCACGGAAAGCCTGCTTGTGCGCGGACCGGAGAATGTGATCCCCATCATGAACCGGCTTGTGGCGATGGGTGTGGCATTGGCGCTGGACGATTTCGGAACCGGCTATTCGAGCTTGTCTTACCTGAAAAAATTTCCCATCACCAGCCTCAAGATCGACCGCTCCTTCGTCGTGGGCTTGCCGCATGAGGAAAACGATTGCGCGATCGCGCGCGCCATCGTCACCATGGCGCAGCAATTGCGGCAAGAGATCGTGGCGGAAGGGGTGGAGACGCTGGAGCAGATGCGCTTTTTGCGCGAACTCGGCTGTGATCAATTGCAAGGCTTCCTGTTCAGCAAGGCGCTGACCGCGGAAGACTATGTCAGCCTGGTCCGCAATGGATGCAGGCTGTCTCTGGACAACATGTAAAACCCCGCCAGGTGGTCTTGTGCCGGCATCGCATCAGGTTGCGCAGGCCGGCATTGGCTTCGATGCCAGCGTCACTTCCGCCGGCTTCATCACAAGCCCAATTCGCTTAGACCAGGATGATCGTCTGGACGGCGGCCCAGCGGCCAGCGATACTTGCGCTCGGATTCCTGGATCGGCATGTCGTTGATGCTGGCGAAGCGGCGCTGCATCAAGCCATGCTCGTTGAATTCCCAGTTCTCATTGCCGTAGGATCGGAACCAATGGCCCGAGTCGTCATGCCACTCGTAGGCGAAGCGCACGGCGATGCGGTTGCCGGCGAAAGTCCATAATTCCTTGATCAGGCGGTAGTCGAGTTCGCGAGCCCATTTGCGTTCGAGGAATTGACGGATTTGTTCGCGCCCGACGGGAAATTCGGCGCGGTTGCGCCAGCGCGTATCTTCCGTATAGGCCAGTGCGACGCGCGCCGGGTCGCGCGTGTTCCAGGCGTCTTCGGCGGCGCGTACTTTTTGCGTGGCGGTTTCAAGCGTGAAAGGCGGGAAGGGCGGCTTGCTTTCCATGGAATTATTCCTCAATGATTGTGTGCTGCATTGGATGCGTTGGGGAGCGCAAACATGGCCATCAGACCGATTGCGCTGGTCAACACCGCGTAGTAAGCGGGAGAGAGAGGGTCGCCGGTCGTGCCGATCAACCATGCTACGGCAAATTGCGTGCTGCCGCCGAAGATGCTCACTGCGATGGCGTAGACGATAGCCACACCCGAACTGCGCACCCGGTTGGGGAACATCTCGGTCAAGGCCACGATCGAGGCGCCGCCGCTGAAAGCGGAGAGCAAGGCATTGAAGGCGGCAACGCCGACCAAGGCCGCCGGCGTGTGCGCGGTAACCAGGAACAGGAACGCGGGATAGATCGCCAGCATCAACACAATGCGGGGGGCGATCATCACGATCCTGCGGCCGAACCGGTCCGAGAGCCGGCCGCCGAGCAGGGCCGCGGTCATGGTGCATACGCCCTGGGTCAGCGTGGCGAGCATGGCTTGCGAGGGCGGCATCTTCAGTGTCGTCAGCGCATAGGTCGTCATGTAGTTGCCGATGTAGGTCGTGATCGTCAGGCACATGATGACGAGGATGCCGAGAACGAGCGGACGCGCGTAGTGGCGGAGCACTTCTGCGAGGATGGCGAATCCGCCATGGCTTCCTCGCTGTTCCAGCGTCTCCGGCAAGCGGCGGCGCAGATAGATGCCCAGCGGAACGATAGAGAGGCCGAGCAGGAAAGGCAGGCGCCACCCCCATTGCGCCAATTGTTCCTTTTCGAGCACGGCGGCAAGAATGCCGCCGACTGCCCCGCCGGCAAAGATCGCGATGCCCTGGCTGGCAATTTGCCAGCCCACGACGGCGCCGCGCTTTTCCTTGGGCGCGCAT
>DASVYZ010000434.1:0-1572 GCA_036391935.1 Burkholderiaceae bacterium
GGATCACCCCCGTGGAGGATGGTATCGAGGGTCGAGAGCCTGACACCAGGATAGTTACCGCATCGAGAATGCGGCTTTGAGAAGCATCGGACTTCTCGGTAAGTGCCTCTCAGGAGGCTGGCGAAACGACGATACTGAAAAGTGCCGTCGTTTTGCGTTTACAGAGGCATTGATGCGGACTCAATGCACTGGTTAGTCGCTCAACAGCAAGAACACGGTTGGCTTCTTGTTGAAGTCCGGCATCTTGCCGGCTTTTATCCCGGCTTTCCAAGTCGCTGCGGTTTTGGTTTGGATCGATTCGCTTGCCAGCGTAATGTCGGTGGCCACACAGATCAATGTTCCGGGCCGGCATGTGTTGACTAGCGTCTCCAGCATGCTTGCATTGCGGTAAGGTGTTTCAATGAAGAGTTGGGTCTGCTTCTCCTGGCGCGAGCGGTCTTCGAGTTCTTTCAGGCGTTTGGCGCGCTGCGCGGCATCGACCGGCAGGTAACCGTTGAAGGCGAAGCTTTGGCCGTTCAGGCCGCTGGCCATGACTGCCAGCAGTAGCGAGGAGGGACCGACCAGTGGCTTCACCGGCACGCCCTTGGCGTGCGCCAGGCGCACCAGGTTGGCGCCCGGGTCGGCCACGGCGGGTACGCCGGCTTCCGAAATCAGGCCGGCGTCGCGTCCTGCCAGCAAGGGTTCCAGCAAGGCCGGCAGGGCCGTGGGCGCGGTATTGACGTTCAGTTCCCGAATGTCGATTTCCTGCAGTGGCTTGGCCAGCGGGTGTTGCTGGGCAACCAGCTTGAGGAAGGCGCGCGTGGTCTTGGCGCTTTCCGCTACGAAGTAATCGAGCTGCGCCGTCAATTGGCGCACTTCGGTCGGGATGATGGCGGCCAGCGGGTTTTCGCCTGCGGCGGGGCCTAGTGTATTGGGAATGAGGTAGAGCGTGCCGGTCATGGCGTCAGTTGGCGAAAAATTGCGCGCCTGCCTTGCGCAGCATGGTTGTCAGCGCAATCAGCGGCAAGCCCGTCAGGGCCGTCGGATCGCTGCTTTCGATTTTTTCGATGAGGGCGATGCCCAGGCCTTCGTTCTTGGCGCTGCCGGCGCAATCGTAGGGCTGCTCGATGCGCAGGTAGGCGTCGAGTTCGGCATCGGGCAGATCGCGGAAACTGACGAAGGTTTGCACGTTTTCCAGTTGCTGCGGCCACGCGCTGCCGTCGCGCGAATCGATCAGGCATAGCGCCGTATGGAAGATCACGCGCCGGCTGCGCATGGTGCGCAATTGTTCCAAGGCCCTTTCGTGATTGCCGGGCTTGCCGATCTGCAGGCCGTCCAGCGTCGCGACCTGGTCCGATCCGATTACGAGACTCCCGGGTGCGTCCAGGGCGACTTTCTCCGCCTTGCTTCGCGCCAGGCGCAGTGCGGTCTCCTCGGGCGCTTCACCGGGCAGCGGTGCTTCATCGATATCGGGCAGGCGCACCGAAAACGGCAGGCGCAGGCGCGAGAGCAATTCCTGGCGGTAGCGTGAGCTGGAGGCCAGGATCAGGGAGGGTGAGGGCATGGTTTGCTTGTTTTTATTGCAAATTTTAA
>DASVYZ010000435.1:0-4007 GCA_036391935.1 Burkholderiaceae bacterium
GCCGCTTCAGTGCGGCGCTGGCGACGGCTGGCGTGGCGTCAAGCTCGCGCGCGGCAGCCGAGATGCTGCCCAGATCGACCGTGCGCACAAACAGCGCAATATCCTCGAATCGAATCAAGATTTTCAAATAATTATTGAAACTGATTTCGATTTTACCTACTTTTTCAATAATTTTGCATTGAATAATATGGCCCTCATCGAAACCACACAAGGAAGAGCCATGAAAGCCGTCGCCTACACCCGCAACCAAACCATTACCGCACCGGAATCCCTGTTCGATCTCGAATTGCCGGCGCCCGAACCGGGCGAGTTCGACTTGCTGGTCGAAGTCAAGGCCATTTCCGTCAATCCCGTGGATGTAAAAATCCGCGCCAACGTCGCGCCGGACAACGGCACGCCCAAGGTCATCGGCTGGGATGCTGCGGGCGTGGTGCGTGCCGTTGGTGCCAAGGTCGGTTTGTTCAAGCCGGGCGACAAGGTCTGGTATGCCGGTTCGCTGTTGCGGCCGGGCGCAAATAGCGAATTGCACCTGGTCGATGAACGCGTTGCCGGCCATATGCCCAGGTCGCTCGGTTTTGCCGAAGCCGCCGCCTTGCCCTTGACAGCGATCACCGCCTGGGAATTGCTGTTCGACCGCCTGCAAGTATTGGACAACGCACAGGCTGCCGGCAAGAGCCTGCTGATCGTCGGCGCGGCCGGCGGCGTCGGTTCCATCCTGGTGCAACTGGCGCGCCAATTGACGGGTTTGACCGTGATCGCCACCGCTTCGCGACCCGAGACGCAGGCCTGGGTCAGGGAATTGGGCGCCCACCACGTGATCGACCACAGCAAGGATTTCGCGCCGCAATTGCAGGCGCTCGGCATGGAGGGCGTCAATTACATCGCCAGCCTGAACGAGAGTACGCGGCACTTTGCGCAACTTGCCGCCGTGGTTGTGCCGCAGGGCCGCATTGCCTTGATCGATGACCCGGAACTGATCGACGTGCGCCTCCTGAAGCGCAAGAGCGTCTCGCTCCATTGGGAGTTCATGTTCACGCGTCCGATGTTCGGCACGGAAGACCAGGTCGCCCAGCATCGCCTGCTCAACCGCGTGGCCGATCTGGTCGATGCCGGCACCATCAAGACCACCCTGGCCGAGCACTTCGGCGCGATCAATGCCGCGAACCTCAAGCGTGCGCATGCGCTGATCGAAAGCGGCAAGGCCAAGGGCAAGATCGTACTCGAAGGGTTCTGACAAAAAGGGAAAACATCATGAGCGGCAACGAGGCATCATCCGAACATTCTTTTGAAAGGGAAAACATCATGAGCGGCAACAAGGCATCATCCGAACACTATTTTTCCACCCAGGCGATCACCCGTGAAGCGGCGATGGCACTGATTGCCGCCTCGCGCGAGGCATGCCGCGAAATCGGCATCGAAGTGGCCATCGCCATTGTCGATCCGGCCGGCAACCTGAAAGCCTTCGAGCGCACTGACGGCGGCTCGTTTCTCGCTTCGGACATTGCCATCGACAAGGCCTGGACCGCGGTGACCTTCGGCCTGGGCACGCATCAATGGGTGGATGTGCTGGCTGACCGGAATGCAGCCCAGCTCGCACATCGTCCGCGCCTGGTTGCCGCAGGCGGCGGCTACCCGATCAAGGTGGATGGCAAGCTGATTGGCGGCTTGGGTATTTCGGGTGGAAACTATGCGCAGGACCAGAAGGCTTGCGAGGTGGCATTGGCTCAGCTCGGATTTGACGTCGCCTGATATTCAATGCATGAAGTTGCAGGGTGGGGCGGGCGTTACCACGCTCACCCATCCTCACTTTCTTAATGCTATGAGCGCTCGCGCAGGAGACGCTGCACACCGGGGATGCGCCTCACATTGCGCATCAGGCGGGCCAGGTGCACACGGTCTTCCACCTGCACCGTGAAGCGCAGTTGCGTGAGCAACTGGTCCTTGTCGTCTTCCATGCCGACGAAGGTGATGTTGGCGTCCGATTCGCCGATCTCGGCGGCCACGCGCGCCAGCACGCCGCGTTCGTTCTTCAACAGCAGCATGATGCGGCAATCGAAGCGGCGGTTCAAGTCGTTGCCCCAGACCACGTCGATCCAGCGGTCCGGTTCCTTGTTGCGCTGGCGCCTTGCCACTTCGCAATCGAGCGCATGCACCATCACGCCCTGGTCGCGTTTCAGCTGGCCCGCGATCGCGTCGCCCGGAATCGGCAGGCAGCACTGCGCCAGTTGCACGGCCACCCCTTCGCTGCCGTAGATCACGACCGGGTCGACTCGTCCACCTTGGACGCCCTTCAAGTCTTCCACGTCGTGGTGCAGATGCACGTGCTGCGGGTTTTCGCCCTCGATCAGGTTGAGCACGTGGCGCGCCACGAGGGCGGCGATACGCTTGCCCACGCCGATGTCGGCATAGAGTTCGTCCAGCGACTTGACGCTCGATTCGTTGATCAGGCGTTCCGCCACCGATTCGGGAATGCCGGCATCGAGATTCAACAGGCTCAGGGCCTGGGCCATCAGGCGTCTGCCCAGTTCGATCGATTCCTGCAGGTTGATCGTGCGCAGGTGATGGCGGATCGCCGAGCGCGCCTTGCCGGTCCGCACGAACGTGAGCCAGTTCGGGCTCGGGCGCGACGACGGCGAGGTGATGATCTCGACGATGTCGCCATTGCGCAATTCGGTGCGCAGCGCAGCCTGCTCGTGGTTGATCTTGGCCGCAATGGTCTGGTCGCCGATGTCGGTGTGGATGGTGTAGGCGAAGTCGAGCGCCGTGGCGCCGCGCGGCAGGGCGATGATCTTGGACTTCGGCGTAAACACGTAGACCGAATCGGGGAACAGGTCGACCTTGACGTGTTCGAGGAACTCGGCCGAATCGCCGGTCTGTTTCTGGATGTCCAGCAGCGATTGCAGCCAGGCATGCGTGCGCTGCTGCACGTCGGTCATGCTGCCGTCGTCGTTCTTGTACAGCCAGTGCGCCGCCACACCCGATTCGGCGACGCGGTGCATGTCTTGCGTGCGCACCTGGAATTCCACCGGCGTGCCATAGGGGCCGACCAGCGTGGTGTGCAAGGACTGATAGCCGTTGAGCTTCGGGATGGCGATGTAATCCTTGAACTTGCCCGGCATGGGCTTGTACAGCGCGTGCAGCGTGCCCAGCGCGACGTAGCAGTTGGCAAAGCTGTCGACCACGATGCGGAAGCCGTAGACGTCCAGCACCTGCGAGAACGACAGGTGCTTGGTGCGCATCTTGCGGTAGATGCCGAACAGGGTCTTTTCCCGGCCATAGACTTCAGCCTTGATGCCGGCTGCCGTCAGCGTGGTCTTGACCGACTCGAGAATCTTGGTGACCATGTCGCGCCGGTTGCCGCGCGCGGCCTTGACGGCTTTCGACAGCGTCTTGTAGCGCACCGGGAACAGGTGCGAGAACGACAAGTCCTGCAGCTCGCGGTAGATATTGTTCAAGCCCAGGCGGTGCGCAATGGGCACGTACACTTCCATGGTCTCGCGGGCGATGCGGCGCTTCTTCTCGGGAATCATGAAACCGAGCGTGCGCATGTTGTGCAGGCGATCAGCCAGCTTGATCAGGATCACGCGCACGTCGCGCGCCATGGCCAGCAGCATCTTGCGGAAGTTTTCCGCCTGCATGTCGATCTGGCTCTGGAATTCGATCTTTTCCAGCTTGGAGAGGCCGTCGACCAGGTTGGCCACGGGCGCGCCGAAGCGCTCGATCAATTCCTCTTTCTTGACACCCTGGTCTTCCATGACGTCGTGCAGGAGGGCGGCCATGATGGCTTGCGAATCGAGTTTCCACTCGGCGCAGATTTCGGCGACCGCGATCGGATGCGAAATGTACGGTTCGCCCGACTTGCGCATCTGGCCCAGATGCATCTCGTCGGAGAAGCGGTAGGCTTCCTTGACCTTCTTGAGTTCGACCGGGGTGAGGTAGGTGGCGAGCGTGGCGTTCAACTGCGAAACCGAAGCGACGGCGGCACTTTGGGCCGGCGTCGGTTCGGT
>DASVYZ010000436.1:0-3122 GCA_036391935.1 Burkholderiaceae bacterium
TCAAGGGCGATTCGCTGCGATTGCGCCAGGTCTTGATCAACCTGGCCGGCAATGCCGTCAAGTTCACGGCGCGCGGCACGATTGTCGTGGCCTTGAAGCTGGTTGAAGAAAACGATTCCCGCATCGTCGTGGATTTCTCCGTCAAGGACACCGGCATCGGCATTTCGCGCGAGCATCTGCAGCAGATATTCGCCGGCTTTTCCCAGGCCGAGGCCTCGACCACCAGGCGCTACGGCGGCACCGGCCTCGGCCTGGCCATCAGCAGGCGGCTGGTCGAATTGATGGGGGGCGAGCTCAAGGTCGAAAGCGAATTGGGTCAGGGCAGCCGCTTCCACTTTTCCCTGCCCTTCGAACGCGCGGCAATGGATGGCCGGATCCAGGACAAGTACGATGAAGTCGCGCTTCCCTGCGTCACGCGCAACCTGCGCACGCTGGTGGTCGACGACAGCGAGATGGCGCGCACCGTATTGCACGGCATGATCGAGGCCCTGGGCTGGCATTGCGACACGGCCGACAGCGGCTACCAGGCGATGCGTGCCATCCAGTCCGGCATGGAGCGCGGGCGCAACTACGACGTGATCTTCATGGACTGGAAGATGCCCGGCATGGACGGTTGGCAAACCACGCAACACATCCGCCAGGCCTATCCGCCCACTGCGGCGCCCATCATCATCATGGTGTCCGCCTACGGACGCGAAGTGCTGTCCGAGCGCCTGGAAAGCGAACCCATGGCGCTCGACGGTTTCCTGGTCAAGCCCGTGACGGCTTCGATGCTGTTCGATGCCGTGGTCGACGCCAAGGCCGGCAACGAGGCAAACGGCACCCGGCGCGTGCCGCAGCATGCCGTATCGAAGCGGCTGGCCGGCCTGCATCTGCTGGTCGTGGAAGACAATGCGATGAACCAGCAAGTGGCCAGCGAATTGTTGACCGGCGCCGGCGCGCAAGTCAGCCTGGCCGGCAACGGACGTGCCGGCGTCAATGCCGCCTTGATGGCCGAGCCGCGCTTCGATGCCGTGCTGATGGACGTGCAAATGCCCGAGATGGATGGCTATACGGCCACCGCGGAAATACGGCGCCATCCGCGCCTGGCGACGATGCCCATCATCGCCATGACCGCCAACGCGATGGCCTCGGACAAGGAAGCCTGCCTGGCTGCCGGCATGAACGATCACGTCGGCAAGCCGTTCGACATCGATACGCTCGCCGCCACCATCCTGCGCCACTGCAGGCCGTTGAGAGACCAGGCTCAGGCAGGCACGGATGCGGCGCCGCACGCTCCGGCCGACGAACAGGACGAGTTGTCCAGGGCACTGAAACGGATGGGCGGCAATGCCGCGCTTTATCAGAGCATGGCCGACAGCTTCGGCCCGACTGCCGAATCCATGCACCAGCAATTGCAGTCGCATATCGGCAGCGGCGACGCCGCCGGGGCCGCTCGCGTGCTGCATACCCTCAAAGGCATCGCGCGCACCATGGGCTGTGCGGCGCTGGGCGACTACATGGAACGGGAAGAGAAACGGCTCAAGGAGACCGGCTCGTTCGATTCGCCTGCGCTCGCGCAAGAGGTTTTGCTGCCTTTGATCCGGCATCACTGCGAAGCGGCACGCCGATTTGCTCATGCGCTAAGCCTCCAAAGCCTGCAAAGCTTGGACAGCGGTGAAAAGGGAGCCGGCATCGCCCCAGCGGCGCAAGACGGCGACGCGGCGAGGAAGGAGGCCATGCTTATGCTCGACGAACTGAACCAGCTTCTGGAAAGCCGGAACATGCGAGCACTCACGGTATTCGGAGACTTCAAGGAGCGTTTCGGCGCCGCGTTTGCCGATTCGCTCGCGTCCGTGGAACAACAACTGGACAAGCTCGATTTCCGCCTGGCGCAGCAGGAATTGCGAACGTTCAAGGAGAGCTTCTCGTGAACGACGCGGCTACGGCTTCCATCCCGTCCCAGGCTGTTCACGCCGTGCGGGCGACGCAAGAGGCGCAAGGGATGCGGAGGATGCGCCCCCGGCTTCCGATCGTCGGCGACCAGCCGATCAATGTCCGTTTCCAGCGCGAAATTTTTCAATCCGGCCACGACGTGTTCGCCGCCACCTGCGGCGCGGACGCATTGGCGTTCAGCGCCACGGAACCGCCCGGCCCGGTCCGGGCCGCCGTTGAAGCCCTGGCCGTTCCGCACAGCGCCGCCGATGTGCCCGGCGGCCTGGTCTCGTTCAGCATAGGCCTGGCTTCGATCACACCGCATCACGAACATGCCATGAACCTGACCCTGGCGGCCGATCTGGCGCCCTATCAAGCCAAGCAAGAGGGACGCGGCCGCGTCAAACCCACCCAACCGGAACAAGGATGAGAATGAAAATCTGGATCGCCGCAACAAGCATGCTGGGATTATTCCTGGCGCAGAACGCCGCCATGGCACGAACCGGCAGCACGGCAAACGATGCAGGCCTTACCGCCCGTTATTACGAATCGCTGGTGGCGCGCGACGTGCCCAATCTCGCCGAGTTGAACCTGCTGATCAACGGCATGCCCAAGGGCGGCGACCTGCATCACCACTATTCAGGCGCCATCTATGCCGAAACCTATGTTGACTGGATCGGCAAGCAGGGCTACTGCGTCTATCGGCACGACGAGCCGGCAAACTGTGCCGACGCCTATCCGCAATCGAAGGATTGCCATGCCGCCTTCCGCATTGAGACCAAACCCGCGCAAGGCAAGAACGACCCGAATTGTCTGAACTCCCAGCAGATCATCGACGACAACGGCTTTTACCGCGAGCTGCTGATGCGCTGGTCGGACAAGGATTTTTATAACCACTCCCACGATTCCATTCCGCCCGATCAGCAATTCTTCGACACCTTCGGCTATTTCGGCGCTGCCTCGGCCTATTCGCCGCAAACGGGTCTGGCGCAATTGAAACGGCAAGCGAAGGCCGACAATCTGCAGTATCTCGAGACCATGCTCAAGGGGGCGCCGGCGACGGAAAACGCGGAGTTGTCGCGCCGCCTCGACGCCCTGCCGCCGGACGCGGAAGGCCCGGAACTGCAACAACTCATGCAGGCCTATGCCGACTTCCTCGACCACGACAGCGCTTCGCAAAAGAAGATCGCCGACTATCGCGATGGCCT
>DASVYZ010000437.1:0-7089 GCA_036391935.1 Burkholderiaceae bacterium
TGCTGGTAGGCGTCGACGGCGATGGAAACCTGCTTGCTCACGTGCGGGCTGATTTCGTGCTGTCCGCCGGCGACGAAGGCTTCCTTGGTGTCGAGCAGGCTTTTCTGGTCCGTGCCGAGGGTATCGACGAACCGGTTCAGCACCTCGCGGATGCGATGCTGCTGTTCCTCGCTCAAGAGCGAGGCACCGGAAAACATATCCTCGCCCGCCCTGGCCATCGCCGGATGGGCATCGCCGCTGCGCCAGGTGTTGAACTTTTCCTTGATTTCCTTCGACATGAAGCCGCCGAACAGGGCGCCCGTCGACAGCACGCCGATTGCGACGTTGAAGGGCACGCTGTTATTCAGCTTGTGCATGCGCTTGACGAAGGTCGGCAGGGCAAACAGCACCGCCTGAACCGTGTTCGCGTAATAGCGCGACATGGTGCGGTCCTTCAGCAGCAGGTTGCCGGTGGTCGGCGTGCGCATCATGCCGATCCCTTCGACCATGGCCTTGAAGATCAGGGCGATGATTTCCGCCTCGGCCTTTTGCTGCGCGGGCTTGCTGTACATGGGAACGAGCAGCGGCAAGGGGGCCAGCAGGGCGTGGATGGTGGCGATTTTCGCCGCGCGTTCGGCCAGGGGCTTGTTGGTGGCGAGTTCGCCGAGCGCCTGGCCGACGTGATCGAGCCTGGCCGCAATGGCGCTCTTCAATTCCGCCGGCATGGCGACATCGTCGCCGCGGAGCAAGGTTTTCAGGCTGTCCACGTTGGCCGACAGGCGTTCCAGTTCGCCGCCGCTGCCTTGCAAGGGCGCGAGGAATTCGCTGTCGTCGGCACGGGACAGCAGGGTGCGGACATCGGTCATGCGGCCAAACGCCTGCAGGGTCGATTTCAAGCCGGAAGCGGCTTCACCCGCCGGGGCTTCGGGCACGTCCACCGCGCGCGGGTGGATGGCAGAATGGCGCGACAGCGTGGTGATCTGGCTATCGCTGCGCAGGGGATGGCGCCCGAGCAGCATGGCCGAAGCGGAACGGGCGGGTAATGAGCCGATGTTGGCGCCGCTTGAGGATTCGCCGATTTCCAGGGGCGTGCGCCTAGGGCCGATGTCGGACGCGGAGCGGTGTATCGCCGAAAACTGTCCCAATTCGGCGAATTGCGTGGAGAGCTGGCGCTCAGGGCGCGTGGGGGCCGGCTTGTCTTCGGCCGCGGTGATTTCACTCGATGCTGAGTGGGTAGCATGTTCTGGTTGGATTTCGCCGGATTGGACCTTCATGATGTGTTCCTAGTCGCAGTTGTTATTGAGAAAGAGCGGAGAAAGAGCGGAGAAAGCGCGATGGCGCCAATGCCATCTTCCGTTGTTCGAGAACGGTCTTTCCGATTTCACACCTGCGTGAGGTTTTCCAATATGTCCGATGCGAAAATGTTGCTGTTTGGGCGAAACGCTCCGCAACCTTGTGCGCGGATTTGCCGAATGAGGCGCAAGGCGGGGGTGCGCATGTCTCAGGAGCGTGCCGGCATGGTGATGGCGAAGTGGAGCGCGGGGGATGATGCGCAATGCGTGCTTCGGTCCAGCCGCGCGGCACCGCCGGCGTCGAAGCCGAATTCCACCGCCTGGCAAACGCCATGGCGAATCCAGTACGCCACGGCATTGCCCCTGATCTTGATCCAGAAATAATCGCCCGCCGAAGAGGACGGCGCGCCATCGATTGCGCAGACGACCGAACGGTCGTCCTGATCGGTTGCGCATGGCGCGACGATGGTTTTCGCTTCGCTTCGCTTGCCGTCGTCGTGCCATAGTTCGATGCGCGCCGCTTCACCGGCATGCGACGCCGCGGCGATCAGCAGCGATGCGATTGCGAAGGGAGCTTTGCCCATGGTGGTAGGTTCTTTCATCAAAACAAGCTCGGCCGATGCCTTGCGGGACTGGCGCGTTCACTAGACCGATCCAGTTTGTCAGATGCCCCGCCGGGCTGCCACCCGACAAATGTCGGGTTGGGGCCGGTTTGCGGTCTGTTCCTTGATATTCTGCTAGCATGCAGGCCTCACTATGAGGTGGGCCAGGTTTTCAACATCACCCCTATCTACGAATCCAGACATGCAAAATCAATCGCGCCACGTCGACACCAAGGACGGTGCGGCCGTGTATTCGCCCGCCGTTTTGAAACTTTACGACTGGTGGGTCCTGGGGATATCCAATCGCTACGCCTGGGGGTGTCCGACGCGTTCCGTGTTGCTGCCTTTCTACCGCCGACACTTGAGCGGAGACCATTTGGACGTCGGTGTCGGCACCGGCTTTTATCCTGCCCATGGCGGCATGCCGGCGACGCAAAAAATCTCCCTGCTCGACCTGAACCGCAACAGCCTGGCGGCCGCGTGCGCCAGGATCGCCCATTTGCATCCTGTGGCGATCGAGGACGACGTGCTCCATCCCTCCGGCGCCCTGGGGGCGCGGCAATACGATTCGATCTCCCTGTTTTACCTGCTGCACTGCCTGCCGGGCAGCATGGAGGAAAAAGCGGCGGTGTTTGCACTGCTGAGCCGCCATTTGACGAAAAACGGCGTGCTGTACGGCGCCACCATACTCGGCGACGAAGCCGGCCATAACTGGTTCGGCGGCAAGCTGATGAAGGTGTACAACAAGAAGGGGATATTCGGCAACGCGGGCGATACGCTGGAGGGGTTGAAATCGGCGCTCGGACGGCATTTTGCCGAGACGACCGTGGAGCGGCACGGCAAGGTGGCGTTGTTTACGGCAAGGCTGGGCGCCTAGCTACGAGCATCCCGGGGCCGCGACGGGCTTTGGCCCGGCGCGCGCCACCTGCCCCTGTGTCTGCGGCTGCGGCTGACGGCCGATGTTCTGGTGGCGCAACTGGCTCGCGTCGTGAACAGGCGGGAGAACGATTGCACCGCCGGTTGCATTTCTCCCCAGTCCATCCGACACATGTCGGATCGCGAATCAAGCGGGCATTTGTTAACCTATGTGTCGAAATCGGACGCTTGGACATGTGATTGGCCGGCCGAGGCGAGAGCCGGAAAGACACCATGAAGACAAGAGCTTCCCTTGATGCGCTGGATAATTTTTCGAAAGAGGACGCGATCGGCTTTTTCGTGCAGCTCGCGTTTCATTTGACGGTGGCGATGCGCAACGAACGGGCGTCGAGAGCGAACGGCCGCGCGAGAGCGGTTGACGCAAGAGGCGCCGACGAGATTGTCCACCGGCTTCTTGGCTACACGATGCACCTGTCGAAGGGTTTTCAATCCTGGCGCGAAGAGCCGGGCAGGTTCCTCGAGAGGATGATCGTGGTTGCCGGTGAAAACGATTGCTTGTTCGAGTTCGAAAACGCCCTGGCGTCCTGTGGCAAAGGCCAGGCGAACAAGTAAGTGTTCATGCATTCTTCCGCGAACGGATGGCGTTTCCATTTGATGCGGATGCGGCAAGGGCGTTCGATCCGTATTCCCCCGTAATGACGGTGTTTTCATGTGGCACCGGCATTTCGTTACGCCCGCTCCCCGCGGGCTTTTTTTTTATGTCCGCCGATCTTCCCGCCGGGGGCGATCTCACGAGACGCTTCCCGGGGGCGGAATTCAATGCCGAATACGGGGGAATGGCGTCTGGATTCGCACGTGAAAGCCAATGCCCGGCTCCGCCGCCCACACCCTCAAGGCAGTCGTCCAGCGTTGCGGTGACGTGCGAATAGTTCGCCACCGGCGCTTGACCCTCACACAATGTGATGGTTTACACTCGGCCTCGTCAACATAGGAAATCCTGCGAGGCAAGACAAGATGTTATTGAAAGTGGGAGAGCTGGCCAAGCGCAGCGGCATGACTGTCCGCATGCTGCATCACTTCGATGCGATCGATCTATTGAAACCGTCGGCGCGTTCCGAGGCGGGCTATCGTCTGTACGACGGGGATGACATAGGCCGCCTGCATGCCATCCAGGCGCTGCGCCAGACCGGCCTGTCGTTGCGCGAAATCGGCGACTTGTTGCAGCAGGGGCAGGAACCCCTTCCCTTGATCATCGAGCGGCAGATTTCCGTGCTGGAGCGCGAAATCGAGCAGGCCGCCGAGTTGCGCGAGCGTCTGCGGTTGTTGAAATCGACTCTGGCCGACGGCAAGGCGCCGGACATGGACGAGTGGCTCTCCATGCTGTCTTCGATGTCGGCATACGGAAAACATTTCAAGGCGTCGGAGATCAAAGACATCATGCAGCGCTGGCGGCAGATGTGCGCGAAGTGGCTGCCGCTGGTGGCCGACGTGCGCGACGCCATGCGGGAAAAGCTGCGGCCCGATGCGCTGGAAGTCCAGCCCCTGGCGCGGCGCTGGATGGACTTGACCGCTCGATGGATGAAAGGCGATCCCGAATTGATGCGGCGCTGGCAGGAGATGTACCTGCAGGAGCCGGCTGCCCAGGGCCGGCACGGTATCGACCTGGAGATGGTGATCTACATTGACAAAGCGGTTGCCATCCGGATGAAGGCATTGCTGAAGTATTTCACGCAAGAGGATTTGCGCAGCTTCAACCTCGAGACCGACGACGACTGGCATGCGTTGGCCGAGCGTGTCGGAAAACTGGTTCGTTCCCGGGCCGGGCCGTCGAGCGGGAAAGCGCAGGAGGCCGTCGATGCCTGGAGCATGCTGCTGGACCGCACGGTCGGCCATGACATGGCGCGAAGGGAGAAATTCCTGCGGGCGTTCGGCACGGACCCGGTGTTGCGCGCGGGTTCGGTGTTCGCCCCCGAGTTGTCCGATTTCATCCGTGCCGCGCTGGCGGTGCGGCTCGGATCGCGTTGATGTGTCTTGTCCAATCGAAAGGTACCGGCTTTGAAAGACTTCAACAACAAGGTGGCAGTGATTACCGGCGCCGCAAGCGGCATCGGGCGGGCGCTGGCGGCGCGTTGCGTTGCGGAAGGCATGGCCGTGGTGCTGGCCGACATTGAAGAGGCGGCGCTCAGGGAGACGGAAAGGGCGTTGGCGCAGAACGGCGGCCGGGTGGCCGCCTTCGTCACGGATGTGTCGAAGGCGGATCAAGTCGCGCAACTTGCCCGGCGGGCGCTGGAGCGCTTCGGCGCGGTGCATCTGTTGTTCAACAATGCGGGCGTGGCCGCCGGCATGTCGCTATGGGGCAGCCCGCTGGAGGATTGGGAATGGGTCGTCAACGTCAATCTCTGGGGCGTGATCCACGGCATGCGCACCTTCGTGCCGATCATGCTGGAGCAAAAGGAGGAATGTCACATCGTGAACACCTCTTCCGTGGCGGGCTTGACCAGCGCGGCGTTCAACGGCATCTACGGCATGAGCAAGCATGCGGTCGTGTGCATGTCGGAAACGCTTTACAAGGAGTTGGGCGTGTTCGGCAAGCACATCGGCGTTTCCGTGCTGTGCCCCGGATTCGTGCGGACCCGGCTCATGGATTCTTCCCGCAACCGGCCTGTGGCGCTGCAGGTGGAGCCCAGGCCGTTAAGCAAGGAAGCCGAAGCCGGCCGGCAATGGGTGCGCGACCAGGTCGAAAACGGCATGCCGCCGAACGATGTCGCGGATCAGGTGTTTGCGGCCATGCGCGAGGGCAGGTTTTATGTCGTCACCCACCCGGACATGCGGCCGCTCATCCGGCGGCGGGCCGAAGACGTGATCGCGGAACGCAACCCGCAGTATTGACGGCATGCGCTCCATTATCGATTCGATGGAAAATTGACATCCGCGTCAATAATTTATCGTTTGCACGCGCCGTATGGCGCTGGCACAGTGAGGGTGTTTCCCTCTTGATTGCGAACGATGATTCTCTACGAACGCCCCACATCGGGTCATAGCTATAAAGTGCGCCTGCTGCTTTCGATTTTGCATGTTCCATACGAATCGACAATCATCACGGCTGAACATGGACGCAATGTCGTCGATCGCCAATACCTGGAGATGAATCCGCGCGGACAAATTCCGACCCTGGATGATGACGGCCTGATTCGCTGGGGATCGACGGCAATCCTGTTTTACATCGCAGGGCGCTACGATAGCGAGCGAACATGGCTTCCCGAGAACATACATTCGGCTTCCGAGATCATGCAATGGATGGAGTTCGCGCAAAACGATGTGCAAGGCCTGTTTCTGTCGCGCGCGATTCAGAAATTCGGATATTCCGGGGATTTGGCGTCTGCGCAGCGTCAAGGGAACCGGGCTCTGGACATTCTCGATGAGAGATTGCACGGACGCAACTGGTTGTGCGGCGATTGCCAGACCATTGCCGACATCGCCTGCTTCCCTTATGTTGCCCTCTCATTCGACAATGGCTTCGACCTCAGAAGCCGAAAAGCCGTCACAGCCTGGGTCAGGCGCATGATGCAGCTCGACGGTTTCATTCCCCTGCCTGGCATGGAACCCCTGGAAGCTTACCTCGGCGGAAGATAGATGGAGAACCCAGTGGGGTACGGCAAGGGTAATGTCACTGCATTCGGCGAGCCGCCGCTTTCCAGCGCCGCAGGCATCGATGCGCGGCGCCATGGCGCCGAAGCGCTGTTGCTCAAGTACATCCGTGCCAAGGACGGCAACAGGCCGCACGTGCTGCGAGGGGTGTTTGCCGAAGGCGCGCGGTTGGAGATGGCGGTGCAAAGCGACAACATCGATTTTCCCCCGGCGGTTGAATCTTCCGACGCCATCATCGATATTCTGATTCGCCAATTCGCCGCGAAATATGAGAATGTCTACACGTTTTATTTACAACGTCCACCGGTCGGTGAACGCATCAACGCCTTCACGTGCCGGTGGCTGGTTGGCATGACCGACAAGGAAACCGGAACCGGCCGCGTGGGCACCGGCACCTATCATTGGCAGTTCAGCGATTCCACGCCGATGTACGTCACCGGGTTGCGCATTGACATCGAATGCATGGAAATCGTGCCCGCCGAAGCCTGCTTGACCATGTTGGACTGGATCGCAAGCCTGCCGTATCCCTGGAGCAATGTGCGCGACGTGTTGCGATATGCTCCGCAACTGGACGCTCTGCGGCCTGTCCATGCGGCGCTGCGCCAGTGCGATGCGACAAGCCTGGGATGACGCGGAATCCATAATTCTAGTCCGGGAAATCTGGCCTAGGAGCCTGCGCGGCAGACGGAATT
>DASVYZ010000438.1:0-2283 GCA_036391935.1 Burkholderiaceae bacterium
GATGCCCGAGGCGGTGCAGGGCACGTCGGCCAGGATGCGGTCATAGGGCTTGCCATCCCACCAATCGCGTTTGGCGGCGTCGCCCGCGGCCAGGTGGGCGCGCAATTGCAGGCGCTCCAGGTTTTCCGCGATGCGCGGCAGGCGCTGCGGGTCGCTATCCATGGCCAGCAAGTCGATGTCGGCCAGCTCCAGCAGGTGGCCGGTCTTGCCCCCGGGCGCGGCACAGGCATCGAGCACGCGCATGCCGTCTTGTACGTCCAACAAGGGGGCGGCGAGCTGCGCACCGGCATCCTGCACCGAGGACAAGCCTGAGGCAAAGCCCGGAATGCGCGTTACCGGCAGCGGCTGCGCCAGGCGTATGGCGGAGGGGCCGATTTGCGCCGCCGAGATGCCCTCCTTGTCCAGCATGGCCAGGTAGCTTCCGACATCGGTCTTGCGCCGGTTGACACGCAGCGTCATCGGCGGCGCGCCATTTCCGGCGCGCAGAATCTCTTGCCATTGCTTGGGATAGGCGGCCTTTACCGTGTCTATCCACCAGGTCGGATAATTCCACAGTGCCGCCGGCTTGCGCAAGGCTTCCGCCAACAAGGGTTCCGCTTCGCGCAGGTAACGTCGCAGCACGGCATTGACCATGCCTTTGGCGTGGGCGACGGTCGCGTCGGAAGCCGCGGCATCGACGGCCTGGTTGACCAGGGTGAAGGCATCGTAGGCCTGGCCGCCGGGGTCGGACAGCAAGGCCAGCGTGCAGCACAGCAGGCCGTGCAGCAGCGGCGGTTCAGGCTTCTTTTGCGTCATGGCGCCCAAGAGCGTTTCGGCGCGGCCGAGCTGGCGCAGCGTGCGGTAAGCCAGGTCTTGTGCGGCGCCGCGCGCCTGCGGTGTCAATTGCAGGCGGGCAGCTGCTTGGGCCAGTGCTTGCGGCAGCGCCGTGCCGCCCTCGACGGCAGCCACGGCATGTGCGGCGGCCAAGAGGGAGAGGGCGAGCGAATCCGGCTTGAGGGCGGGCATACGCACGGTCTTGGGTGCAGGCTTGGCTGCGGGTTTTTGTTCTGTTTTGCGCATGAATCGATCGAAGGGGCGCCGAGGCGCCCGAATAACTAGCGTCGCGCCAGCCAGGCGCGTACGTCCTCGAATACCGGGGCGGCATCGAGTTCGTTGAAAATCTCGTGGTACAGCCGCGGATAGACCTTCACTTCGGCCCCCGCAGGCAAGGCCTTGCTCAAGGCCGCGCTGCCGCCCGGGTCGACGATGTGGTCGTCGCCGGCATAGGCCAGCAGCATGGGAATGGACAGGCCGGCCATCTGCGCATGCACGATGGCGATCGACGCCAACATGAAATTCAACAGGCGTGCGCTGATCTTCGCGTGCACCAGCGGGTCCTTGGCATAGGCTTGCACGACATTGGCATCATGCGACAGGTAGCGCTGTTCCAGCCCGTTGGGCAGGGCCAGCCCCGGCGCGAGCGCGGAGAGAATCTTGAGCAGCAGCTTTTGCCCGCCCGAGAGCGCAATTGCCAAAGCGGGCGAAGACAGAATCAAACCGGAGAGCGGCGCACGCTGTTCCACAGCGAAGCGCGCCGCGATCAAGCCGCCCATGCTGTGCCCGAGCAGGATAGGCGGGGCGTCGAGCCCGGATGCAAAGTCCGCGATCACCACTTGCGCATCGCGCAGCAGGGCTTCGGCATCGGGCACGTCGCCGCGCGGGCCGCCTGAGCGTCCGTGGCCGCGATGGTCATAGCTGCGGGCAAGGTAGCCTTGATCGTTGAAGAATTGCGCCACGTGGCGGTAGCGCCCGCAATGCTCGCCCAGTCCGTGCATCAAGACCACGCCGCGTCTGGCGGCGGGCGGGGCTTCGGGGCTCCAATCGGTGACGAATAGCGTCGTGCCGTCGGCCGCAGCGAGCGTCCGCTCCTGGCTTTGCACCTCAGACGCCCCAGAGGATGTCGTTGCCGCCCTTGGCGGCGGCACGTATCATTTCCAGCAGGGGGTAGGCGCGCGTGGCGAAGCTGACGAATTGCGACGCTTCGTGATCGTGATCGGTCTCGTCCGCGGCATGGTGGGCGACGATATCGCGCGCCACCTCTTCCGTGGTCGGGTGCGCCTTGCTTTCCTGGACGATGGCTTCGAGCTTGGCGGCCACGGCAGCCGCTTCGGCGGCGGTGATCACGCCCATCTTCACGTCCTTGTTGATCAGGTCGAGCAGGGGCTTGGCGTGTTCCTGGTACATCGTGACTTCCGCGGCCGCCTTTGATTTGAACGTGATAAGCATGGAACCTCCTTGGCAGTG
>DASVYZ010000439.1:0-1972 GCA_036391935.1 Burkholderiaceae bacterium
CCAGGCGATTTCGGATTGGGTGACGATGGTAACGGTTGCGAGTGCGGCAAAGATGGCCCAGAGCAATTTGTCTTTGCCGACGTTCTTGGTCGCGAGCTTGTGTGCGCTGATGGCCATGATGCCGATCACGGAAGCGCCGACGCCATAGAACACAGCTTGCATCCAGGCCAGGCCGCCATACGTGACGTAGGCCCAGCCGAGGCCGACCACCATCAGAAAGGATGGCAGCACGAAGGCCATGCCGGCGAGCGTGGCGCCGAGCACGCGGTAGTGCACATAGCCGAGATAGATTCCCAGTTGCGCCGCCAGCGGCCCAGGCGCGATCTGCGACAGTGCCAAGCCTTCCTTGTAGTCGCCTTCCGAAATCCAGCCGCGCCGCTCGACCAGATCACGGTGCATGAAGCCGACCAGCGCAACGGGGCCGCCGAAGCCGAAGGTGCCCAGGCGCAGGAAATACCACATCAACTGCCATAGGCTGTAGGACGGTTTGGGCGGCTTCGGGGAATCGACCGGTGAATTCACAATAACTCTCCTATGGATTGGGGGTGCCATCGCCCTGGAACGACAGCAGCAAGCCGTCGAACACGGCCGACGCGGCTTGCAGCAGTCGATCGTCGTCGGCGATGGATTTGCGCAGCCCGGCCAATACGCTTTCGACACCCGGCGCTTCCTGCGGCTGCACACCGCCTACATCGAGGTAGTGCACGAGTTGACCCAGGCGCGCCAATTCGGGTTGCGCCAGCGCGAAACTTGCCAGCAGCACTTCGAAGCTGACGCGATTGCCGGTATGGGTGAAGGTTGCGCCGTCGAAATCGAAGCCGAGTGCCTCGGGCGGACAGTCTGTGGGCGCGGCGAGCCAGAGAACGGTGGCACCCGGATCGATGAAGCGGCGGATCAGCCAGGCACAGGCCAGCCGGTCGACCCAGGGGCGCCGCCGCGTGGCCCAGGTGCGGCCCTGATAGTCGGCAATGGCGAGGTGGGCGATGGCATGCTCCGATGCATGCGGCTCGTCCGGTGCCAGCACGCGCGCGCAGGCTTGCTCAAGCTCGCGCAAGGCGAGATCGGCTTGTGCTTGCGCTTGGCCGGGAAAGTAGTCGATTTCGGCAATGCCGGCAAACGATTTGCGCAGGCGGCGCGCCTGCTTCAGGATTTCCTGCAGGCTATTTTCATTCAACCGGCCGCGCGCTTCCGCAGCTTCACCCAACAGCGCGGCGTAGTCGCTGCCGCGGTCGAACAGGGCCGGAACATCCACGCCCGCAGGCGGTTCGGCACGCATCACATGGGCGCTGCCGCCGCTCTTGTTCACATCGGCGGCGATGTCCTCAAGCACGGCATGGCAGTCGGGCCGTTCCGGCATCAGGTAGACGCCATCGCGCAAGACCGCAGCCCCCGAAGCTTTGAGCCCGCGCCAGGCCCGCATGCGGGTCGCGGCGTTCTCGGTGGGAAGAGACAAGATAAGTAGCAATATATTCATATTGGTTAACTTTACTACTATTTAGTTATAATCACTACCAATTTTTTTGATTCCGTATCAAGCCGTTCGGAAGATAGTCCGGTGGATGTCCTGGAAGCTTTCCAGTACAATCGCGCCTGTCATTGGGGAGTAGCCGCTCTTCGTCTGAAGAGGCATACGTCAACATGCTTGGTTCGCACATGGACCATGGCGTATGCGGTTCTTTCGCTTGGCAAGACCATTGACCCTATGCTTTCCGTCGGCCGGAGGGAGGTAGGGTCATGGAATTGTCCGGCCAGGGAACGCACATGGAATCCGCATACGGACTCGAGCGCATCGTTCGCTCACCAAATCCTTTTTTGCACCTGGAGGCAGCATGGCAATGACTGTCTTCCTGCTCCTCGCTTCGGCGCTCGCCATTTATTTTTCCTGCGAATATTTCGTCAACGGCGTGGAGTGGGTCGGCCACCGTTTCGGGATCTCTCGAACCGCCACCGGAACGATACTCGCCGCCTTCGG
>DASVYZ010000440.1:0-3609 GCA_036391935.1 Burkholderiaceae bacterium
CCGAGAGGAACAGCTTGCCGGTCGAGGTCAGGTGCAGCGGTGCACGGCCGCCGATGGCGCGCACCACCTGCATGCCGGAGCGTTCGGAGAAGGCGCGGTCGATGTAGACGATCTCGTCGCTCTGGCGCACCGAGAGGTTGATGGTCTGCGCCGTCTTGCGGTGCAGCGCGCGCATGAAATCGAGCGCGGCTTCGCGCACGTTCAGGCGGCTCTTGACGATGTTGCCCAGTTCCAGCAAACGCATGCCCAGGCGATAGGTGCCGGGCTCGGCGCGGTCGACGAAGCGCTTCAATACCAGATCGTTCAAGATGCGGTGCGCGGTCGATGGGTGCAGCCCCGTCTGGCTGGACAAATCCTTCAGGCTGGACGGTTCGGGCTGTAGCGCCAAGGCATCGAGCAGCGACACCATGCGCTCGATGACCTGGATCGATGTCTTGTCATTGCCGCTTTCGGCGACCTTGGTTTCGGCATGTTTCATATCGTGGTTGGTGCGATGCAATATCCCGACTGATGTTATACCACAATGTGAAAAAATCAAAAAGATGAATGTGGTTTTCCGAAGTGGTGCTCGAATGGAAAATCATTTGTATTGGCTTGCAGGCAATGTAGAATCCGGCATCTCTTATTGATGGAAGCGTGCACTCACCATGGAAATCGCCCGCAGCCTGCTTGGCATGGCCATCCTTTTGCTGGTCGCGTTTGCGATTTCCGACAACCGCAGTGCGATCAAGCTGCGCATCGTTGCGAGCGCACTGGCGGCGCAGATCGCCATCGGCGCCATGATCCTGTTCATTCCCGCCGGCAAGCAAGCCCTGGCCCGGATTGCGCAGACGGTCAACCAAGTGCTCGACTACGGCAACCATGGCATTGCCTTCATGTTCGGCGGGCTGATTGACAGCAAGATGTTCGAGTTGTTCGGCAGCGGCGGCTTTGTGTTCGCGGTGCGCGTGCTGCCCATGATCATCTTCATGACAGCCTTGATCTCGGTGCTGTACCACCTCGGCATCATGCGCTGGATCGTCACCGTGCTGGGCACCGTATTCCACAGGCTGCTGGGTGTCTCCAGGATCGAATCGTTTTCCGCCGTGACCACGATCTTTCTCGGCCAGAGCGAAATGCCGGCCGCCGTCAAGCCCTTCATCAAGGACATGCGCGGGCCCGAAATCTTCGCCGTCATGGCCAGCGGCATGTCTTCCGTTGCCGGCTCGGTGCTGGCCGGCTATGCGGGCCTGGGGGTGAAGATGGAATACCTGATCGCGGCATCCTTCATGGCCGTGCCGGGCGGGCTGCTGTTTGCCAAGATCATTTGCCCGAGCACGGAGGCGAGCCGGGTGCAGGTGGCCGGCGCGGGCTTCGATGAAAAGCGCTCGGCCAACGTGATCGAGGCGGCAGCCTCGGGCGCGGCGGTAGGCTTGAAGATCGCCGTTAATGTCGGCGCCATGTTGATCGCCTTCATCGGTTTGATCGCGCTGTTGAACGGCTTGGTCGGCGGCATTGCCGGCTGGTTCGGTTACAACGGTGTGACATTGGAGACCATACTGGGCCATGCCTTTGCGCCGCTGGCTTATATGATAGGCGTGCCTTGGGGCGATGCACCCTTGGCGGGCAATTTCATCGGCCAGAAGCTGATCTTGAACGAGTTCGTCGCCTATGGCGGCCTGGCTCCCTATCTGCACGACGCCGCAACGGTGCAGGCGGCGGGGCTGACGGTGCTCGACGGGCGCACCATCGCCATCGTCTCGTTCGCGCTATGCGGCTTCGCCAACCTGGCTTCGATCGCGGTCTTGACCGGCGGCTTTTCCGCCGTGGCGCCCGAGCGCCGTTCCGAGGTGGCACGCTACGGCTTGCGCGCCCTGGGGGCGGCCACCCTGTCCAATTTAATGAGCGCCGCCATTGCCGGAATATTCCTCTCGTTATAAACCCTGCTTGGCGCAATGGCGTCAGTGCCGGTATGATTGCGGGATGTTTGCATAAGGAACCGTATGCGCGTCGGCCTGTTCTATACCTGCCTGATTGATACCATGCGGCCCGAGATCGGCTTCTCGGCGTTGAAGCTGCTCGAATCCGCAGGATGCGAAGTGGTCGTGCCGGAAGGGCAGACCTGCTGTTCGCAACCGGCCTACAACTCGGGCGACCGTGAAGCCGCCCTGGCGCTGGCCGTCAAATTCCTTCATGAATTCGAAGACTTCGATTACATCGTGATCCCCTCGGGGTCATGCGGCGGCATGGTGCGCGTGCATTACGCCGATCTGTTCGCCGATGACGCCTTGCTGATGGCGCGCTATGAATTGATCAAGCCGCGCATTTTCGAACTGACCGAATTCCTGCACGGCGTGTTGAAACTCGACGCCGCTTCCATCATCGGCCAAAGCGGCTTCACCGGCCGCGTGACTTACCACGACTCCTGCTGCGGCTTGCGCGAACTCGGCGTGCAGGCCCAGCCGCGCGAATTGCTGGCTCACGTGCCGGGCCTTCAATTGCGCGAGATGAAGGATTGCCGCGCCTGCTGCGGCTTCGGCGGCACGTTCTCGGTCAAGTACGGCGAGGTCTCCAGCGCCATCGTCGACGAGAAATGCGCTAACATCCGCGCCAGCGGGGCCGATGCCGTGGTGCTGGGCGATCTCGGCTGCATGCTCAACATCGAAGGCCGGCTGCGCCGCGAAGGCGACGTGCATACGCGCGTGTTGCATGTGGCGCAAGTGCTGGCGGGAGACGCGTGATGGGGACGGCGTAATGCAGATCCAGTCCATGCACTTCAAGGCGCGCGCCGGCGAAAAGCTGGCCGACGTCAGGCTGCAGCAAAACTTGAAGAAGCTTGCCACCAAGTTCGTCACCGGCCGCGCCAATGCCATCGCCGAGCTCGACGACTTCGAAGGCACGCGCGATGCGGCCGTTGCGCGGCGCATGCGCGCCATCGAGAATCTCGATGTCTGGCTCGACACGTTCGAGCGCGAAGCGGCGCGGCGCGGCGTGACCGTGCTGTATGCCGAAACAGCGGAGGATGCGGCGCAACTGGTGGTCGGGATCGCCAGGAAGCACGAGGTCAAGAAGGTCATCAAGACCAAGTCCATGGTGTCGGAGGAAATGAATCTGAACCATGCGCTTGAAGAGGCCGGCGTGCAATCGATCGAGACCGATCTCGGCGAATACATATTGCAGATCAATGACAACGAGCCGCCTTCGCACATCATCGCGCCCGTCGTGCACAAGGACAAGGAACAGGTGGCCGAATTGTTTGCGCGTGTGCATCATCGGCCGCCTTTGACCGATATCGCCGAGATGGCGCATGAGGCGCGGCAGGTGCTGCGCTCGCACTTCCTCACGGCCGACATGGGCGTCACGGGCGGCAACTTCCTGATCGCCGAAACGGGTTCCGTCGCGTTGGTCACCAACGAGGGCAACGAAGGCATGTGCACCATCATGCCGCCCAAGGTGCACGTGGCCGTGACCGGCATCGAAAAGGTCTTGCCCACGCTGGAAGATCTGGCGACCGTGATGCGCCTGTTGCCGCGCTCCGCCACGGGGCAATCGATCTCGAATTACTTTTCCCTGCTGACCGGGCCGTGCGCCCAGGGCGAGCGCGACGGGCCGGAACATATGTACGTGGTG
>DASVYZ010000441.1:0-2357 GCA_036391935.1 Burkholderiaceae bacterium
GATCAATTCATCGGAGCCGTTGCCCAGCACCACGTCATAGCCCTTGGGCACGCCAAGCTTGGCGCAAATCGCCGCCTTCAGTGCGGCATAGGAAGGAACAGGATAGCGGTTCAGGGCCACGTCGGCCAGGCGTTGCGCCAATTCCGCGCGCAGCTCGGCCGGCAGCGTGTAGGGGTTTTCCATCGCGTCGAGCTTGATCAGGCCGGCGCTGTCGGGCACGTGATAAGCCGACAAGGCGCGAATTTCGGGGCGGACGACGTTTTCGATCAGGGACATATCTAGGACACGATGGCGGGATAGTGTAGGGAATTCAGCGGAGGCGCCTTATTCGACCGGATCGTCAAGCAAGAGCGCCGCCTGGGCCGGCGCGGCGCGCACCAGCCTTTGCTCGATCCGGGCGCAGTAATCGGGGTTCAGTTCGAAGCCGACGAAGTGGCGCCCGGTGCGCACGGCGGCCACGGCCGTGGTGCCGCTGCCCATGAAGGGATCGAGCACCACGCCGCCGGGCGGGCAGGAAGCCTTGACCATGCGCTCGATGATTTCGAGCGGCTTTTGCGTCGGATGGTCTTCGCGCTCCGGATGTTCGCGGTGCAGGCGCGAGACGCTCCACAAGTCCTTGGGGTTGTAGCCGATCTCGAGCCACTTGGCGCCGACGAAGATTGAGCGCGAGCGCGCCTTCTTGGTTTCGGCATCGTAGGGAATGCGTACCGCATCGAGATCAAAGTAATAACCCTTTTGCTTGGCAAAGAATCCTATGGTGTCGTGCACCGACGTAAAGCTGCGCGTGCTGCCGCCCATCGAGGGCACGCGGCGGTCCCAGATGATTTCGTTCAACATGATCATGCGCTGCTTGAGCATGACGAAGATTTCGGGCGCATAACGCCAGGTCAGGCAGATATAGAGGCTGCCTGTCGGCGCCAGTTTGGGCAAGGCGATCTCGACCCACTGTTCCATCCAGGCCAGGTAAGCCTCGACGCCATGCTTGTCGGCGATCTTGTCGGAATCGTTGCCGTAATCCTTGCCCAGCCCATAAGGCGGGTCGGCCACGATCAAGTCGACGGAGGCATCGGGCAGGCGCGCCATGCCGCTCAAGGCGTCTTCGCAAAAGACACGGTCGAGCCAGTCTGGCGCTGTCTTGCTCACGACTTCAGCCGCAGTTCGGCAGAACGCGCGTGCGCCTGCAAGCCCTCGCCATAGGCCAGTTCAGCCGCCACCTTGCCCAAAGTCTGCGCACCGGCGGCACTGACTTCGATAATGGAGGAGCGCTTCTGGAAATCGTACACGCCCAAGGGCGAAGAGAAGCGCGCCGTGCGCGAAGTCGGCAGCACGTGGTTCGGGCCGGCGCAATAGTCGCCCAAGGCTTCGGACGAGAAACGGCCGAGGAACATGGCGCCGGCGTGGCGGATCTTGTCGGCCCAGCGATGTGGGTCCGAAGCCGAAATTTCCAGGTGTTCGGCGGCGATGGCGTTGGCGATCTCGCAGGCTTCGTCCATATCGCGCACCTTGATCAAGGCGCCGCGGTCGGCCAATGAAATGCGGATCACGTCCTTGCGCGGCATGCCGTCCAGGAGTTTATCGACGCTGGCCTCGACCTTGGCGAGGTAGGCGGCATCGGGACAAAGCAAAATCGATTGTGCCAGCTCATCGTGCTCGGCTTGCGAAAACAAGTCCATCGCAACCCAGTCGGGTTCCGTTGTGCCGTCGCAGATGACGAGGATTTCCGACGGACCGGCAATCATGTCGATGCCAACCGTGCCGAACACGCGGCGCTTGGCGCTGGCGACAAAGGCATTGCCCGGGCCGACGATCTTGTCCACGGCCGGCACGGTTGCCGTGCCATAGGCCAGGGCGCCCACGGCTTGCGCACCGCCCAGCGTGAAGACGCGGTCGACGCCGGCAATCGCCGCCGCGGCGAGCACGAGTTCATTCCTCACGCCGTCCGGCGTCGGCACGACCATGATCACTTCGGCCACGCCGGCCACCTTGGCCGGAATCGCATTCATCAACACCGATGAGGGATATGCCGCCTTGCCGCCGGGGACATAGATGCCGACGCGGTCCAGCGGCGTGACTTTTTGCCCGAGCACGGTGCCGTCGGCTTCGGTATAGCGGAAACCGTCCGAGCCGCATTCCTGGCGCTGGCGCTCGTGGTAACTCTTGACGCGTGCGGCGGCGGTTTCGAGGGCGCTGCGGCGGGCGGCAGGCAGCCGGTCCAGGGCGGCCTGCATGTCGGCGCGGCTGATCTCCAGCGACGCCACCGACTCGGCCGGGAGGCGGTCGAAACGCCTGGTGTATTCCAGCACGGCGGCATCGCCGCGCGCCTTCACGTCGGCCAGGATCGTGGCTGCGGCTTGTTC
>DASVYZ010000442.1:0-1677 GCA_036391935.1 Burkholderiaceae bacterium
CAAATCGACGAACATGACGAGCGGCGCAACCGGGTTCTGGATTATCTGCTGGCGCTCTACGGCGAAAAACCCGATCTGGCTTCCATGGGGCATTTCATGGGCAACGGGGTCGCGTTCGAGAAGGAAAACATCGAAAGCAAGATCGCCTACCTGAATGATGTTGCCGACATCGGAAAAAACCGCGCCGCCGGATTCGACTACGGCCGGGACGCGAACGACAGCCGCGACGGGACCGGATTGAAAAGGAAACTGCAGACGGTACTGGGTCTGAGAACGTCGGACAAGGAATTGCGGCAATGCGGCGAGAAAATCCAGATCGTCGAACATGTCCTGCTGCGCCCGCACGACTCGCCCAAGCATGCCGCGATCACCGTGCCCGAGGATTTTTACGATTTCAGGATCAGCGTCGTCTTCTTCGCCGACAGCAAGCGCTTTATCAACGCCGAGGTGCGCAAGTGGGCCGAAGAGATGGTCTATCTGCATTGTCCCGCGCATATCGATCCGACCATACTCTGGCTTGAATCGGCGGACCTCGGCAGGTTCGAGGCGTTGCACGAAGCGTGGCTCAAAGCGATGCGCTCATCCGGCGCTGCCGCGAAAACCGCCGCGGCGGCGCCGTTGCTCGATTTTCTTTTCACCATGGGCAAGGCAAAATGAGCCGGTCCCACGTCATTGAAGAGGCAACGTTCGACGTGTCGTTCGATACGGCGGACAAGGCCCGGCAGCAGGAAGCCCTGCTTCCGGCATTTATCCGCGACAGGTTGCTGCCGCTGGCCGACGACATTTTCTGCGGTTTGTCCGGCGAAGATACCATCCTCAAACTGGACCGCCTGGAACTCGACCTGGGCGACGTTCCTTACCAGGGATTCGAGGACGAAATCGAGCGCCGCTTCAAGGCGACGCTGGCCTCCGCGCTCAACGACAGAAAGCATGCGCTTGCGGCCCTGCCGCCGGCGGACAGGAAAAACGAAGCCGCTTCACCGGCCTTGACGCAGTTGAAGGATTTTCTTGAAACCGGCCTTTGGCAATCGGAGGCAGGGCAATCGGATGCCGCTGCAATCGAACGCATCCTCGATGCGTCCATTCGGAGCGACGGTCCGGCGCTCATCCAATTCCTGAAACAGACGCGATATCGGGCCATTGTCGCCAAACGCCTGGCCAGGCAATTTCCCCAGCCCTACCTGGCCGCCATCGTCGACTTGATCTCGGCCGGCGACGGCAAGCGCCTCGACGGGCTGGCGAACAGTTTCGCGAACGATTTGCAAAACAAGCTGCAAGTCGGCCCACCCGACGAAGAATTCAAGGCCGCGCTCTGGGAGCAATTGCTGGCGCGCTACCTGGAGGCCGGTGTGGCGGCACCGGCCCCGGAACAACTGTTCAGTCAAATCACGGAGCGCCTGATGCCGCCGCGGCAGCGAAACGCAGGAGAAACCGGACCCGCGGTGCAGGCAGTGTCGGCACCATTCGCTGCGGTTACGCGAGTCTTGCCGGAACCGCATATGCCGGCGCCGGAGCTTGTTGCGGCACATGCCCAAGCCCCCTCGGAAACGACTGCCCGGCAATCCGCCGCGATTGCAGACGTCAGGGCAGCGCCCATCGACGTTCCCGCAAGACGCGAAGCCATCGCCGATGATACCGCCCCCCAGGACAGATATTTCCAGGCTATCGTGCGCCGCC
>DASVYZ010000443.1:0-4082 GCA_036391935.1 Burkholderiaceae bacterium
TGAGGCCGGCCTGGCGTGAATTGTAGTTCTCCACCAGCAGCGGTTCATTGTGATATTCACGCGCGACGGCCGCCTGCGCATCGAGGCGCGGCAGATAAGCGCCCGCAGCCACGTCGCGCTCGCCATTGGCGGCGAGGAACGCATGCCACTTGGCTTGCACCTCGGGGTTGGAATTGATCGCTTCCTGGGCTGCATCCTTCAAGGTATGCACCTGGGCGTGAGCAAAGGCCGGCAACAGGGCCAGCATCAAGGCGGTTTTTTTCAGCATGTTTCTGCGTTTTTCTGAGTTTTTCAGCGTCATTCGGTGCCTCGAATCGTGAGCCATGCACCGTGACATTTTAGAGATGCGACAACATAACAGGAAATTACGGGGAAAGTGGAACAATTAACAATATTTGACGAAAGTTGTTCGTTTTTCATGCCTATGCTGCGACGTTCGAGGCGTATTATCCAACATCACAAGCACAAACGATCCGCAAAGAGTGACCCTGTTCCCCTACAATAGCCTTATCCTACGAACGACCGCGGACCTTGAAGCGCATCCCATTCACGCGCCGGCATTGGCAAAGACTCGGCAAGGCCGCCGTGGTTGCGCTCGTGGCCGCCAGCCACCTGCTGACACAGCCGCTGGCATTCGCAGTCGACATGAGCCAGGCCAAGGCCTCGTTCCTGAAGATGGGCGGCAATCCGCAAGCCTTCGCCGACTGGCAAAAGCTGCTCAAGGACGTCAAGGACTTGCCGATCAACGACAAGCTCAAGCGCGTCAACGAATTCTTCAACCGCCACATCCACTACGCCACCGACTGGGAAGTGTGGAACCAGGAAGACTACTGGGCCACGCCCATGGAATCGCTCTCGAAGGGGCGCGGCGATTGCGAAGACTACGTGATCGCCAAGTACTACGTGTTGCGCGAATCGGGCGTGCCCGACAGACAGTTGCGCCTGATCTACGTCAGGGCCCACTTCGGCGGCGCCGACAGTGCGGCGCAGGAAGCGCACATGGTGCTGGCCTATTACGCCGCGCCCGATTCCGAGCCGCTGGTGCTCGATAGCCAGATCAACGATATCCGCCCGGCCTCGCGCCGGCCCGACCTGACCCCGGTGTTTTCCTTCAATGCCGAAGGCGTGTATTCCGGCGTGGCCGGCGACGCGCAAGCCGGCCCTGGCGGCGTGGGGAGGCTGTCGCGCTGGGCCGACTTGCTGCAGCGCGCGCGCGCGGAAGGATTCACAGAATGAGAGAAATTCCTAGGAGTTAAGCTATGTCCATGTACCGCCAAATCTGGCTGGCCCTGATCCTGACCACCTTCCTCAGCGTGGCCGGGGGTCTGCTGGCTTCCATCCTCTCGGCGCGCGGCTACGTCGAAGAGCAGTTGCGCATGAAAAATGCCGACAACGCCGCCACGCTGGCGCTGACGCTGGGGCAAAAGTCCGACCCGATCGAGCGCGAGCTGACGGTGGCCGCGATGTTCGACGCCGGCCACTACGAATTGGTCGAAGTGGTGGACCCGCACGGCAAGGAGCTGGTCAAGAGGACCGCGATCTCCATGGGCTACGACGCTCCGCTCTGGTTCGTGCACCTGTTCCCCATAGCCTCCGCGC
The DNA here is from genome assembly GCA_036391935.1 of Burkholderiaceae bacterium. GTDB lineage: Bacteria > Pseudomonadota > Gammaproteobacteria > Burkholderiales > Burkholderiaceae_D > PKWO01. The sequence goes on from DASVYZ010000443.1 coordinate 1,600, forward strand.
CGGGCGAAGCCCAGATCAGCAACGGCTGGAACCAGGTCGGCACCGTCACGGTGGTGTCGAGCAACCGTTTCGCCTATGGCACGCTCTGGAGTTCGACCTTGCAGATGGTCGGCGCCATCGGCACCGCCGGCATTCTCGGCGGCTGGCTTGGCACCATGATCCTGCGCCGCCTCAAAAAGCCCTTGAACGACGTGATCGGCCAAGCCCAGGCGATCGCGCAACGCCATTTCGTGACCATTCCCGAACCCAGGGTGCCCGAGCTGCGCCAGCTCACGGCGGCAATGAATTCCTCGGTGCTGCTGCTGAAAAAAATGTTCGCCGACGAGGCCCAACGCCTCGAAGCCGTGCGCAAGGAAGCCAACTCCGATCCGCTTACGGGCCTCTCCAACCGCAGTTATTTCATGGCGCGTCTCCTGGCTGCCGTCGAAATCGAGGAAGCGCAGCAAGGCACCCTGCTGCTCGTGCGCATCGCCAACCTGGCCGAAGTCAACAAGCGACTGGGCCGCGCCGAGACCGACAATTTCTTGAAAGCCATCGCGGGCGTGCTCAACTCTGCGGCGCAAAAAGTGCCCAACGCGCTTGCCGCGCGCCTGAACGGCGCCGACTTCGGCATGCTGCTGCCGTTCACCGAAGCGCAACCGCTGGCCGATGACTTGCTCAGGTCGCTGGTGACGGCAACCTCGGCTTACGTCACCGAAGGCCCCGTCGCCTTCATCGGCGTGGGCGCTTACCGCTTCGGCCTCAACCTCGGCACGCTAATGAGCCAGGTCGACGCGGCCATTGCCGGCGCCGAAGCCGACGGCATCAATGCCGTGCGCGACGCGGCCAGCCTCGACATCGACAACGCTCCACGCAGCAACGACCAATGGCTCAAGCTGATCCAGCAAGCCGTGGAACAGCGCGACACCAAACTCGGCGTCTTCCCGGTAGCCGACTTCTCGCAAAAGCTGATCCACAACGAATGCCCGCTGCGCCTCTCATTCGGCAACGACTGGCTGCCGGCCGGACGTTTCCTGCCGGTGGCGGAACGCCTGGGCCTGTCGAGCACGCTCGACGCCATCGCCGTCGCGCTCGGAGTGGAAGAGTTGAATGCCAAGCCCAACCTCGCCGGCTTGGCGATCAACCTCTCCGCGCGTTCGCTGGAAGACGAAACCTTCCGCCACAACCTGCGCGAACTGCTGCACGCCAACCCGGCCGCTGCCAGGCGTCTCTGGCTCGAAGTGCCGGAAAACGGCGCCTATTCTCACTTCGAAGCGTTCACGCAATTCTGCAGGCAGCTATCGGACACCGGCTGCCGCCTCGGCCTGGAGCACTTCGGCCGCCAATTCTCGCAAGTGGGCTTGCTGCACGACTTGAAGCTCGATTACCTCAAGGTCGACGCCAGCTTCGTGCGCGATATCCAGAACAGCAGCGGCAATCAGGCTTTCCTGAAAGGCATGATCGGGATTGCGCACAACATCGGCTTGAAGATCTTTGCCGAGGGGGTGCGCGAGAAGGGCGAGCTGGAGGCTTTGGCGGCGATCGGGTTTGACGGAGCTACCGGGCCGGGGGTAACTGCAATATAAAGCGAACGCAAATCGTTGAATTCATAAAATGAAACTAAAAGACTCTTTTGAAAAAACCCTATATCCTGGCAATGGCTGAATCCGGCTGAATAACGGATTCAGCCATGCAGAATCCACCACTGCAAAGTTGACGAACCAACTTTTTCTGCTCCCCTGGGCATTCAATCTCCGTGGTCCGTGAAGGAGGTCAAGTTCGGCGAAGCGAAGAAGCAATTGACCATCGGAGTCGATTTTTCCGCCGGCACGCGCTTTACCTTTCCAGGCGGGCCGGTATGCATCCCGTGTACGACTTCAGCGGCTTGATCGGTCACATAAAAAACCTGATTTCGCAGGGCCAGCGCTTCTCCCCGCAAGATCGGTTGCCGGGAGCGCCGCTCCCGGCAATTCTTCACGCTTACTCCACCAGCTTACCCTTGTTCAACAGCGACTGGATGATCGCCGCGTCGGTCAGTGTCGAACCGCCGCTGTGCACCAGGTCCACCGCGCTCAGGTTGATCTGCATCGTATCCGCCGAGGCAGAGTAGCCCGACGAGTAGCCGCCAGTGGCGCTGATGTGCAGCGTGGTGGTGGTCACACCGCCCGAGGTCGAGGTTGTGAAATGCAGGTAGTTGGTGATGTTCGACGAGGTCGCCCCTTGCAGCAGGTCGGCCAGGTTGAGCACGTCGCCGCCGTTGCTGGCGGTGTTGCTGTTGAAGCCCGAGATGGTCTGCGCGGTCGGGGTGCCAGCCGTGCCGTTGGCGCCGAGTTCGAAGCGGAAGGTTTCGCCGCCGGCAATCTCGGAGAGCGAATTGCTGCCGGAATAGATCTCCGAGGTGGTCGCGGTCAGGGACGAGATAGTGTGCGTATCCGTTACCGTGGCGCTGACCGTGACCACCGCCGTCGACGAACTGGCTGTCAGCGGCAGGCTGATCACGCCGC
>DASVYZ010000444.1:0-7119 GCA_036391935.1 Burkholderiaceae bacterium
ATCGGTACTTCGTGCAGCAGCTTGGTCTTGCGTTCAATTCGCCTTGGCGCGTATCACCTGGGCTTCGCTTCCCGCACCGTCGTCCCAGAACGACAGCTTGGCGTATTGTTCGAACAGGTCCGGCGGCAAAATGGTGCGGCGCGCTTCCACGCCCACCTTGCGCCTGACGCGATGCAGGCCCGACAAGCCCAGCGCCTGATCGAATTCGGGCGCGTCGTATTCCACGTTGTCGAAATCGTGGCCGTGCCACGGCTCGCCGAGGAATTCGTAGATCAGGCGCAGCACCTTTTCCGGCGCCTGCGTCAGCAGGTCGTAATCCACCACCAGCATGGATTTGGCATGTTCGCCGTAATAGGCTTCCTTCAGCGCGGCCCACGGGAAGCCGACCAGGCGGTTGCGCTGGGCCAGCGTATCGACGCGGCTGTAGACAGTGTTGCGCTCCACGTCGTCGACGAAGAGCTTGGTGTTTTCATAGGGGTTGGCGCGGTACAGCCGTTCAATGCTGTCCATCACCCAGGCAACGTTGCGCACGCAGGCGACGATTTTGGCATTCGGGAACAGGTCGAGCACGGCCGGCAGTTTGGCTGCCCACATGCGGTTGGTGTCGAAGATGACCCGCTTGCCCTGATGGTCGGCGTAATAATTCTCGAACAGCCCGCCCAGCAGGCGCCGGCGCTGTTCGTGCGTAATGACGGGGCCGAATTCGCTGCCGGCCGAAAACTGACCAAGCATGGTGGAAAACAGCGTCCCTACCGGGCTGGTCATGCCTGCGTGAAAGGCGGGATTTTGCAGCAGCAGAGCCGACAGCAAAGTCGAGCCGGAACGCGGCAGACCGGTGATGAAATGAAATTTGCGACTGCCCAATCCGCCCCCCCCTTGCTCGCCTGTTTGCTGGATTCGATTATTGTTTTAGCAGCAATATTACACGAAGTCACCTGCAATTGGCTTCCCGAAAGTCCCGATTTTTCTGCTTCGGAAGCACATCAAAATGACGATCGGCAACTATACCCGAAATTCGCCGTTTTGCCTCCTATCAAAGTTGACAGGTAGCCCCGAAATTTTCCTTGTGTTAAAAGTGTCGCGCTTCAATCGCACCCTGAAATCTCCGCAATCCTGAACACCGGCATCCTGCGCGAAAATTGCCGAGGGGAATCATCAGGGGCGGCCTTTTTGCCCAATCACATCACACTAAGAGGAGCAAGACATGGAAGTCTATATCGCCAGCATCATCCCCTTCGGTTTCAATTTCGCGCCCAGCGGCTGGCAAATGTGCGCCGGCCAAACCGTCGGGATCTCGCAATACCAGGCCGTGTTTGCCCTGATCGGCACCTTCTACGGCGGCAATGGCACGTCGAATTTCCAACTGCCGGACCTGCGCGGCCGCGTGCCCATCAGCATGGGACAAGGTCTGGGACTGCCGACTTACGTGATCGGCGAGAACGGCGGCGCCTACCAGGAATCGCTGACGCTGCAAAACCTGCCGCAGCATAATCACCCGGCAACCTTCACGCCCTCCGGCGGCGGAAGCGTCAGCGTGACCATCAAGGCCTCGTCTGTCGCCCCTGCAACGGGCAGCAATTGGGCGACGGCGCCCAGCAGCAGCAATAACATTCTTGCGGCATCCGCAACCGGCGGCCAATTGGCAGCCGGCATCTGGGCGCCGTCATCCACGACCCCCGATACCCCGATCGGCGGCGTCACGGCATCGGGCGGCGGCGGCGGGGGCACAGTGGCGGTCGGCATGACCGGCAGCAGCCTGCCGATCAACCTGATGAACCCCTACCTGGCGCTGAACTTCTGCTTCGCCATGAACGGTATTTTCCCGTCGCGCAACTAAGCTTCCGGAAAATCAATCGCCCGAAGGGCGCCGCTTTTGCCAATGCGGCGCCCTTGTCTGTATCATTCCCTCTCCTTATCTCCACCAAGACCGGACCATGCTCGACCAAGCCGATGCCGAACAATTTTCGCCTTTGACCGGGCAAACCTGCACGATGTCGCTGCCCGACGGCAGTTCGCTGACCGTGCAAGTCGAGGCAGTCTGGCTCTCGCCCAGGGCGCGCAATCCGCACGCGGCATCGCCGCGCACGCCTTTCACGCTGGGCTTGGTTGCCGAAGCCAATGAATTTGTCGCCGGCCCTTGCCATCTTCGGCACCAAGGCCAGGCCCTGCTCGAAAACGCCTACGTTTCCCGCGTGGCGCCGGCCGGACGCGATCCTTCCAAGGCTTATTACGAAGTGGTATTCAACTAGCGAACTGACCGGGGCGAAACGCCCTCAGGCCTGCACCAGCGAAGCGCCGGGATACCACACCATGCGCTCGGCGGTGGCATGGCTTTCTTCCACTTTGAACCCAAGTTCGAGGTAGATTTTCTTCGCGCCGGGATTGCTGCGCCAGACCGTGACGGCCACCGGGCAGCGATTTTGCGTGGCGGCCTGCTGCACGCCTTGCAGGATGGTCTTGCCATAGCCCAGGCCGCGCGCCGTGGGAACGAAGGCGATGTAGAGCACGCGTACTTCGTTCGGGCCGAAATCGACCACCAGGGCGCCGATATTGTGCTGCGCCTTTTCGATCACCATGTGCATGGCCTCGGGGAAGTTGTCCCCCGTGCCCTGCTGCTGCACCTGGTGCTGCTGTTCGATCACGGCTTCGACGAAGTCGCGCTCGGCATCGATGAATTGCAGATCGGGCCGCGCGCTGCGGAACAGGGTTTCGAGAAAGGGCCGGTCGCCGGGCGTGGCGGGGCGGACGGTCAGGCCGGAAGAGGCAAGCGATGCGAGCATGGCAAGAACTAGTCTCGATGAATTGATAAAGATTGTAAAAAGCGTCGCTTAGCTTACCTTAACCAGCTTGGTTGTGGCGCACTTTCATTGCGAGCGCACCGGTTTTGTGCAAACATGAATTTCCCCGTGCACGAGAGCGCCACCCATGTTCAACCTGACCCTCGCCCAACGCTTCATCCTGTTCACCGGCTTCCTGGTCGCGGCGCAAGTCTGCGTCGGGCTTGGCGTGTATCGCGGCTGGTCGCCCGGCGCCACCCTCACGTCCAGCACGATCTTCGTCATCCTCGGTTTCCTGATCTATTTGAGCGGCGCCACCGCGGTCAAGGGGTTCGTGGTCAACATGGTGACGAGCGCGGCGACCATGGCCGCCGGCGATCTCTCGACACCGGTTCCCGTCGAAGGCAACGACGCCGCGCGCACGGCGCTGGCCGCTTTCGCCAGCCTGCAACAAGCCTTGCGCGCGCTCCTGGCCACGGTCAACGAGGGCGCGCGGCAGGTTGCCGCGGCGGCGTCCGAGATTGCCTCGGGCAATCAGGACTTGAGCGTGCGCACCGAACAATCCGGCATCGAATTGCAGCGCGCCAGCAGCGCCTTGCGTGAAATGAGCGACAGTGCGCGTATCGGCGATGCGCTGCAGCGCGTGCGGCGCCTGGCCGAGGAAGCCACGCAGCGCGCCCACGGCAGCGGCAGCCTGGTGAGCCAGACCGTGGCGGCGATGGAAGAAGTCAGCAAGTCCTCGAAAAAGATCGCCGATATCATCGGCGTGATCGACGGCATCGCATTCCAGACCAATATCCTGGCCTTGAACGCCGCCGTGGAAGCCGCGCGCGCCGGCGAGCAGGGGCGCGGCTTCGCCGTGGTGGCGACGGAAGTGCGCAATCTGGCCCAGCGCAGCGCTTCGGCGGCCAAGGAAATCAAGGACTTGATCACCGAATCGGTGAGCCAGGTCGGCGTGGGGGCCAAGCTGGTCAACGATACCGGCGACAGCATGCACGCCGTGGTGGCCTCGATCGAGGAAGTGGCGGGCCTGGTCGGCGAATGCGAAAGCACGGCGCAGTCGCAACTGTCCGGCATGGCCGACGTGAGCGAGGCTGTTGCACGGCTGGACGACAGCACGCAGCAAAACGCGGCCCTGGTAGAGCAAAGCGCGGCGGCGGCCGAAAGCCTGCGCGACCAGGCGGCACGCCTGAACGAGGCGCTGGCCAGGTTCCGGCTGTAGGTGCAGCGTGGCGCCGGGCGCGAGCGAAGCGAGGCCCGGCACAACCTGCCGATCCAAGCCGTGACCGGCCGATTCGCCCATTCGCGGTAGAATGGCCCATTCGACAAGTCAGCAAGGAAACCACAGATGGAATGCACAGTGCGCTGGACCGGCAAGTCCGGCATGACCTTCGTCGCCGAAACCGGCTCGGGCCATATCGCCGCCATGGATGGCGCGCCCGATGGCGGCGGGCGCAACCTGGCGCCGCGCCCGATGGAAATGGTCTTGGCCGGCACGGGCGGCTGCACCGCCTACGACGTGGTCTTGATGTTGAAGCGGGGCCGCGAAGATGTGCACGGCTGCGACGTGAAGCTCACCGCCGAACGCGCCGAAACCGATCCCAAGGTGTTCACCAGGATCAATTTTCATTTCACGGTGACGGGGCACAAGCTGAAGGCCAATGCGGTGGAGCGTGCGATCAAGCTGTCGCATGAAAAATACTGCTCGGCCACGATCATGATGGCCAAGACGGCCGAGATCACGCACTCGTTCGATATTGTCGAGGTCTTGCCGCAAGCCGTGGAATAGGCGCGACCGCCTGGCTAACGCGGCCCGGCCATGGTTGCCGCGGCGTCCCATTCCTGCAACGCGCCATGGCGTCTGCGCAATCCCGGCGACCAGCGTGCCGCGATGTCGTGCAGGGTACCGTCGTTTTTCAGCGCGGTCAGCGCGGCGGTAATGCGCTTGACCAGCTCGGACGGCACACGGCGCGACAGCATCAAATAGTGCTGATCGACACTCAATATCGCCGGCAGCACTTCCACCTTGTCTTCCAGATGCGCCTGCCGGATTTCCCAGGCCATGCCGGGCTCATGGAATAAAAACACCCGTCCGCGCCCGCGCACCAGTTTTTCCAGGTTGTCGGCGGGCGACCTGGCGCCTTCGTCGACCTGGCGCACGCCCAGCTCGGCCAGGCGGCCGACCAGGCGCGCGCCATGGGTCAGCAAGACGGTGTCCGACGGGGGCAGTTTCTTCAGTTCGGCCAGGTCGCTCACGCGCAACGGATCGCCTGCACGCACCGCGGCGACGAGCGTGTCGTCATACAACACGACGGCGGGAATGACGAGCTGCTGTTCCCGTTCAGGCGTGCGGCCCAGGCCGCATACGACGTCGATCCGCCCCGTCTCCGCTTCGGCCACCACGCGCTTTTGCGGCACGGGGCCTGCGCTCCAGGCGAATTCGATGCCCGGGTCCTTGCGCGATATGGCGCGCAGCACTTCGGGGCAGATGCCGCTCGTGCCGCCGGCAACCCATTTCATTGACGCGTCGGCTTCCACTTCGGTGCGCAGCGTAACGGCGCCCGCCGCCGGCGCATGCAGGCATGGCAGGAGCAGCAAGGCGAAATACAGGGGCAGCTTGGTCATTGCGAAATTTGCCGCCTATTTGGGACGGGCCAGGCATCGCTATGCGCACCATCTTATGGTGGACAAGGCAATTTGTCCAACGGTTCGGGGCTTACAGATAGTAAGCCGTGGCTGTCATCATCTTCGCCATCGCGCGCATCGCACCGCGCACGGGCAACGGCAATGCGCTGGCGCCCAGCGCCGCTGCGGCGTTGCCATGCGCGACTTCATCGTCGCGCATCTGTTCCACGATGGCGCGCGATTTGGCATCCTGCGGCGGCAGCTTGCCCAGGTGGCCTTCGAGATGCTCCTTGACCTGGCGCTCGGTTTCGACGACGAAGCCGAGGCTTCGCGCATCGCCGCTATGCGCGGCCACGGCGCCGAGCGCGAACGCGCCGGCATACCAGAACGGATTCAAGACGCTGGTATGCGAGCCAAGCTCACGCAGGCGTTCCGCGGTCCAGGCCAGGTGGTCCTCTTCTTCGCGGCCGGCCTGGGCGAATTGCGCGCGCAGGGCCGGGTTGCGCGAGAACTTGCCCTGCGCCTCGTACAAGGCCTGGGCACAGATTTCGCCGACGTGGTTGACGCGCATCAGGCCTGCGCTATGGCGCCGCTCGGCATCGTCTAGCTTGGCATCGAGCGTATGCGCGGCCGGGTTCGGACGTCCCGAAGCGGCCACGCCCGAGAGCACGCGCAAGCTCTTGTCGAAACCGTTGATCAAATCGTCGATGGCAAACATCAGTGCTCCTGATTGGTTTGGACGCCTCTTGGAATCGTAGCGAGCAGCCCAAGGCTGGTTCGAGAAGCGCAACTGTACGAAGGTACAGTGAGCATCGCAGGGCCGGCATTGGGTTGCGCAGTAGATTCTTAGAGGTGTCTGTTTCTTTTTGGACGGAAGACGGCCCGATCGCGATAATACTCCGCATCTTGCTCCGTTGCCCAGCCGGGTATGCCGAGCACGGGCAAGGGGGTGAAGCCCGCGCCGGGCAAGCCGGCCTCCAATTGATCCGCCACGATGCGATCAAGACGGCGGCGCTGCTCGCCCCGGTCCACCCGGAAAAACGCCGCGTCGACTTCCACTATCCAGGCGTGCGCCGTGATGGCCTTGAACGGAGCCGTCAATTTTTCCAGCAAGGCGTGGCCGAAGGGAAACGCCGCGCATTGCGCACCAAACGCCGCACGCCTGTCAATGAACAGGCGTTCCCATTCATGTGCGCGCAAGGCGGCAGCGATCGCCGGATCGGAGCAGGCAAACAACGCCGCATTTTCGTCGAACAGCGTGGCCGCATCGCGCGCGCTGCCGCGTGTCCTGCCGACACCGGCGGCGGCCAACTCGCGGGCCTGGATCGCGTTCAAGCCGCGCTTGATCCCGGGATAGCTGAGCCAAATCAAGGCATTGAAGAAATCATGCAGGTTGGCGCGGGTGGGCACACTGCCGTTCTCGTAGATGAATGCTTCGTAGGCCACGCTTTCGGGCAATGCGCTTTGCTCGACGAAACGCAGCGGCAGGCCGCCGGCATTGCGCAAGTCCATCGCTCGCGCCATGGCATTCAAGGCATCGCGCCAAGCGTTGCCGGTGCAATCCTGCGTCCAGTCTCGCCAATCTTCGAGCCAGGGCGCGGACCAGGCTATCCTGCCGAATTCGGGTTGTTCCGTCAGGCCAGCTTCCACGCCATGGCCTCGCCGCCGTTCAGAGGGACGATGGTGGTGTCGCCGAAGGGCAGTTCGGCGGGAATGG